>JBMFPI010000130.1:0-9136 GCA_049969195.1 Armatimonadota bacterium | reverse complement strand
TACCGCGAGCACACCCAGCTCGGCGCCGAGGCCGTCGGGTCAGCGGACCCGGCAATCGACGCTGAGGTGATCTCACTCGCGGTTCGGTTCTACCGAAGCGTCGGACTAGACGACTTCGAGCTGAGGTTGAACTCAATCGGCTGCCCGGAGTGCCGACCGCGTTATCGCGAAACCCTGGTCAAGTTTGCAGCACAGAAGTTAGACAAACTTTGCCCGGTCTGCGCGACTCGCTTCGAGCACAACCCGATGCGCATGTTCGACTGTAAGGTACCCGGGTGCAGGGAGGTGCTTGCCGACGCACCGGTGATCGCGGAGTACCTAGGAGAGGAATGCGCACAGCATTTCGAGCAGGTCCGGGGCTATCTCAACGATCTCGGTATCGCACACACGCTTGATCCGAGGCTCGTGAGGGGCTTTGATTACTACACCAGGACGGCTTTCGAGTTCGTTTCCGACCGGCTGGGCGCTCAGAACGCCATTGGAGGCGGAGGAAGGTACGACAATCTGGTAGAAGAGATCGGCGGACCACCTACCCCCGCCATCGGGTTCGGGATCGGCCTGGAGCGCGTGATGGTAGCTCTGGAAAAGATGAACGTCGCACTGCCGGTGGCGACAGGGCCGATCGCGTTTGTCGCGACAGCCGGGCAAGCAGCACATAGGACAGCGGTGAAGCTCGTGGCCGATCTCAGAAACCAGGGCATTTCCGCCGACATGGATTACACCGGCCGAAGCCTCAAGTCCCAGATGAGGCTTGCGGACAAGCTTGGCGCAAGGTTTACCGTTATCCTGGGCGAGGACGAGATCGCCTCCGGGACAGCCGTCGTAAGAAGCATGGCTACGTCTCAACAGCGCTCAGTCGCGCTTGCGGAGCTTGCATCGGCGCTGTCAGAAGTCCAATAGTCGGGAGTCAGGTATCAGTTCAGTCTTGCGAGCTCAAACGTCCGGGGCCGCGTCATCCTGAACTTGATTCAGGTGTCCATCCATTCGGCGCGTGGATGCTGAAACAGGTTCAGCAGGACGTAATTCCGACAGAACTGAGCTGTCTCGGGGTAAGAAGTGCAGAATGAGCCTCGTGCTTTCGGGTGCCTGGCAGTGCCGGGAGGTTGTATGGAACGTCGAACCAAGTATTGTGGAGAAATAGGGATTGAAGATATCGACAGGTACGTGGTCCTGCAGGGTTGGGTGAACTCAATTCGCGACCACGGCGGATTGATATTCATCGACCTAAGGGATCGTGCCGGCATCGTCCAAACCGTCGTGGATCCCCAAAGACAGGCCGACGCGTTCAAGACGGCTGAAACCGTGCGAGACGAGTACGTGCTGGAAATTGCGGGCAAAGTGGCCCGTCGACCGGCGGGCACCGAAAACCCTAACATACCTAGCGGTGCCGTCGAGGTGCATATCGACCGCATAGAGATACTCAACACATCTCTGACGCCTCCGTTCCCGATTGCGGACGGCATCAGCACCGATGAGACCGTCCGCCTGAGATACCGCTATCTAGACCTGCGCCGACCGGAGATGCAGCGTCGGCTGTTTCTGCGGCACCGCGTGGTCAAGATGATGCGCGACTACATGGATGAGCACAACTTTGTTGAGGTTGAAACGCCAATCTTGATCAAGAGCACGCCTGAGGGCGCTCGCGACTACTTGGTCCCCGCCAGACTCTACCCAGGCAGCTTCTACGCGCTCCCGCAAAGCCCTCAGCAGCTCAAACAGCTTCTGATGGTCGCCGGGTTCGATCGCTACTTCCAGATCGCCAAGTGCTTTCGAGATGAAGATCCGCGCGCCGACCGCCAACCCGAGTTTACTCAGCTCGACCTGGAGATGTCCTTCGTCAAGAAAGAGGATATCTTCGATACGGTCGAGCCGCTCATCATACAGATCGTTGAGACCCTGTCGGACAAGAAGATCCTGTTCAAACCTTTCCCGAGGATAACTTATCAGGAGGCAATGGACCGTTATGGCTCGGACAAACCTGACCTGCGGTTCGGCATGGAGATTTTCGACGTGACCGAAGTTGCCAGGGCAACCGGTTTTCAGGTATTTCGGGCCGCAGAACAGGTCAGGGGCATCAAAGCGGAAGGCTGCGCAAATTACAGCCGCGGACAGATCGACGACCTCACCGAGCGCGCCAAGAAGCTGGGCGGCAAAGGCCTGCTTACAATCGCCCTGACAGAGGACGGCATAAAGTCGCCAAGCTCGAAGTTCCTTACCGAAGCCGAAATGCGCGCGATTGTCGACACGGCAAACGCGAAAACCGGCGACCTGATAATGATAGCCGCCGACCAGCCTAAGATAGTCGCCGGCGTGCTCGGGGGACTTCGTCTGGAAATGGGCACGCGGCTCGGACTGCGAGACGATTCCGTTCACGCGTGGGCCTGGATTACGGACTTCCCCTTGTTCGAGTGGAACGAAAACGAAGGCAGGTGGGACTCGTCGCACCATCCTTTTACGATGCCCAATGAGGAGGACCTGCCGCTTCTGGATACGGATCCGGGCAGGGTGAAATCACAGGCATATGACCTTGTCTGCAACGGCAGCGAGCTCGCGTCGGGGAGCATCCGAATCCATCGGCGCGACATCCAGGACAAAGTCTTTCATCTGCTCAATTTGAGCGATGAGGAGATCCAGGCCCGCTTCGGCCATATGCTTGAGGCGTTCGAATACGGCGCGCCTCCGCACGGAGGCCTGGCGCCGGGCGTGGATCGGCTGGTGACGCTCCTCACGGACGACGACAACATCCGCCAGGTGATCGCGTTTCCGAAGACCGCTATGGGCAACGACCCTATGACGAACGCCCCGTCGCCGGTGGACGAGGCCCAGTTGAAGGAGCTGCACATCAGAATCGTGGAAGATTGACGACCGCACTCCTCAACACAATCCGCAACACCCGAACGCAGGCACGCCCTATCAGGCTGATTTGCGATAGCGACATTTTCGGCGTTTTTCGTGCTTAGTTGAGGAGCGTCGAATCGTCGAAAACGCAGGGTCTGAGTTCTGTCGGCAACAACCGCAGCGAGAGTCGCTCAGTCCGTAGGAGCCGACATCGCTTCGCCGAGACAAATCCGCGTCTGCAGCCCCGGTCAATCATTCAGGATGCCCGCCGCCCGCAGGAAGTCAGATCCCCTCGCCCTCTCGTACGCGGTCAGTAGAATAATCAGGTCGGAGTTTTGTAGTCCGCTCGATTTGCACAACGACCCCGTCCTGAACGATCACCGTCACCGAGCCGTACTTCAGCCCCCGCAAGGCTTTGCGAATCTCCGCGATTGCAATCTCCTCCCGTTTGTCAGGCGATGGTCCGCCCGGTTCGTATGACGCCACGTTCAGATCCCTTCTGCGGTTTGCGGTTCTTCGTATGGGAACAGTGCGGTGCTCAGGTAACGCTCGCCGGTGTCGGGCAAAACCACTACGATGAGTTTGTCCGCGTTCTCCGGTCTCTCCGCGATCCTGAGCGCCGCGTAGGCCGCCGCTCCGCTTGATATTCCGACAAGCAGTCCCTCGTTTCGCGCGAGCATCCGGGCTGTCTCGAAGGCCTGATCGTTGGTGACCTGCAAGATCTCATCGACCAGACCCATATCAAGAACCTGCGGGATGAAACCGGCGCCGATCCCCTGGATTTTATGCGGACCGGGTGGGTTGCCGGACAAGACCGCCGAGTCGGCCGGTTCGACCGCAACGATCTTGAGCGTCGGCTTGACCGGTTTGAGCGTTCGCCCGACTCCTGTAATGGTTCCCCCGGTTCCTACCCCGCCGACCAGTATGTCGACCTCACCACCGGTGTCCTGCCAAATCTCAAGCGCGGTAGTCTCGGCGTGGGCTTTCGGGTTGGCAGGGTTGTTGAACTGCTGCGGTATGAACGAGTTCGGTATTGTCGCAGCAAGCTCCTCCGCCCGCTTGACAGCGCCGCGCATACCCTCCGGCCCCGGGGTAAGAACAAGCTCCGCTCCGAGGGCTACCAGCAGCTTGCGCCTTTCGATGCTCATCGTTTCGGGCATAGTGAGAATTAACCTGTAGCCGCGGCTCGCAGCAACTCCGGCGAGGGCGATTCCTGTGTTGCCACTTGTAGGCTCGATGATCACCGTGCCCTCACCTATTAGCCCTTGCCGTTCGGCCTCCTCAATCATGTAGAGGGCTATCCTGTCTTTCACACTCCCCCATGGGTTGTTCTTCTCCAGCTTGGCCACGACCATCGCGCCGCGCGCGGACCTGATCCGCACCATCGGGGTGTTCCCGATAAGCTCCACGACCGAATCGGCGATGGCCGGCCACCGCTTCGGCGCGGGCAATACATTGCTGTTTGTACTTTGCGTGCTCATTCTGTTGACTCCTATTCTTCCACGTTGTAAGCCAGGACTATTCGCCACAAGCGCAAGCAGCCGACGACTCGCTCACGCACCCGCGTCATAGCCCGAACATCTAGAGCGCTCCCGGAAACGGGCCGCCTAATTTCACTCAGCGCCCAGAACCCGGTCGAAGTATGGTTCTCATGCGTTATGGTCTCTGACTCGCTTCCAGTGCCTGGTCGAGATCGGCGATTATGTCGTCGAGCGACTCAAGCCCGACCGATAGCCGGATATAGTCGTCCGTAACACCCGTCGACAACTGTTCCTCCGGCGTGAGCTGCTGATGGGTAGTCGAAGCCGGGTGGATGATCAGGCTCTTGGCGTCGCCGATATTGGCCAGGTGTGACAGAAGCTTAACCGAGTTGATCAGCTTGATGCCGGCCTCGCGCCCGCCTTTGATCCCGAAGCCGATGATCGCGCCGCAGCCCTCGGGCAGGAATCGCTTCGCCCTCTCGTAGTCCGGGTGGCTGGGCAGTCCGGGATAGTTGACCCAGGTTACGGCGGGGTGCTTCTCCAGCCACTGCGCCACCGCCAGCGCGTTCGCCGAATGCTGCCGGATTCTGAGAGGAAGCGTCTCCAGGCCCTGCAAGAATAGAAAGGCGTTGACAGGCGACAGACAGGGGCCCAGGTCCCGCAGAAGCTGCACTCTGGCCTTTACGATGTAGGCGATCCCCGGTATTATGGCCTTATCGTGCAGCCCGAACGCCTCCCAGTAGCTCACCCCGTGATACGACGGATCCGGGTCGGTGATTTCGGGAAACTTGCCGTTGGACCAATCGAACCTGCCCGAATCAACAATCGCCCCGCCGATGCTTGTTCCGTGTCCACCGATGAACTTGGTAAGCGAGTATACGATGATATCAGCACCGAACTCTATCGGCCTCAGAAGCGGCGGGGGCGAGACAGTGTTATCGATGACAAACGGTATGCCATGGCTGTGGGCAACTTCGGCCAGCGCAGGGTAGTCGTCAACGTTGTTCTTCGGGTTGCCAAGCGATTCGGTATAGACCAACCGGGTATTCTCGTCGATCGCCCGCCGGACTTTGTCCGGATCGGACGAATCTACGAACCGCACCTCTATCCCGAGCCTGGAAAACGTGTAATGGAACAGGTTGTATGTGCCGCCGTAGAGGTAGCTCGTGGAGACGATGTTCTGACCGGCGCGCGTGATGTTCAACACGGCCAGCGTGATCGCCGATTGCCCGGACGCCAGCGCGAGCGCGCCGGAGCCGCCGTCGAGTTGCGCCAGCCGTTTCTCGAGCACGTCGGTCGTAGGGTTCATTATGCGGCTATAGATATTGCCGAACTCTTTGAGGCCGAACAGGTTTGCGGCGTGCTCGACAGAGTTGAACACGTATGAGGTGGTCTGGTAAATGGGCACGGCTCTGGCATTAGTCGCAGGGTCGGGCTGCTGCCCGCCGTGCAGCGAGATTGTCTCGATACTGAATCCGGGCGCTTCCTTCAACTTTGGTTCCTCCTTGTGATTCCCTAGTTCGATGTTTGGGCATCCGAGCTCGGCCGCCGCTGGATACGTTGGCCCGGGCCGACGCAGGGCTCGCGTATTATCTCGAGAACCTCGCGTTGTCCCACCAAAAAGAAACAGGGGCCGGCGGCGCCGTGTTGCGCCCAGCCGGCCTCCGGTAGTCCGGTCAGCCGATGGCTGCCCTCCTGAGCAGGATATCGTCTTATTATAGTATGCCACAAAGGCACATCCGCGTCAATAGACTCCGTGCCTTCTGGCGCTAAGTATTCCTACCCGGTTTGTTCCCGGGCCAAAACGTCCGCGTTGGCCCTTGCATCAGCAAACCAGTTCTAAGCTGCGGTTATGGTTGGATCCAGCCCCTCGGTAAGAACGCGCTCAGTTGAATTCCCCCAGGGCGATCGCCGGGGCCCACCCCCGTCTGCGGTGAGGGGGGCCTGTTGTAGCGGGAAAGTTCAGTCTTGCGTAAATCACGTCGTGTCGAACCTGTTTCAGGGTCTTCTAGCACCCAACCACCGGAGGCAGGGATCATGAATCGAGTTTTGAATGACGGGGTGCGAACGTTTGTGCCAGCATCATTGCACTGATACCGCGGCGCCGGTGTGCTTGACACGGGTACTCCGCCTGTTAGAATGAATTACCGCTTTTCAGATCGTCTGAGCGCCGGGGTAAAGCGAATGTCAGACCTGTTCGGAGAAACCAGGCCCGAAGACCTTTCTTCGCAGCCGCTTGCGGCGCGTATGAGACCTAGGACGCTCGACGAGTTTCTCGGCCAGGAACACATAATCGGCCCCGGCACGCTGCTGCGGGCGGCCATTGAGAATGACGAGCTGACTTCGGTTATCTTCTGGGGACCTCCCGGGTCGGGCAAGAGCACGCTGGCAAGCATTATTGCCCGCCGAACCAGGGCGCGATTCGAGAATTTCAGCGCGGTTACCTCCGGCGTGCCGGAGATGCGGAAGGCTATCCAGCGGGCGAGGGAGATTAGGAAGGCATCGGGTCGCAAGACGATTCTCTTCGTTGATGAGATTCACCGGTTCAACAAGGCCCAGCAGGACGCGCTGCTGCCGCACGTCGAGGACGGCACGGTAATCCTGATCGGCGCAACCACCGAGAACCCGTACTTCGAGGTCAACTCTCCCCTTATTTCTCGCTCGCGCATATTCGTGCTTGACCCGCTCTCCGACGAGCACATCCGCACCATAATTCGACGCGCGCTCGCCGACGAAGAGCGCGGTCTCGGAAAGGAACGAATCGCGATCGAAGACGCCGCGCTGGAGCATATCGTGGACGTCGCGCAGGGCGACGCCAGGAGCGCCCTTAGCGCGCTCGAGATGGCTGCTCTGGCGACGCCCGCCGATCCCGCGACAGGTGTCAAGAAGATCACATTGAAAATCGCAGAGGACGCGGTTCAGAAGCGCGTTCTCAGATACGACAGGGACGGGGATAGCCACTACGACACTATCTCAGCGTACATCAAGTCGATGCGCGGCTCCGACCCGGACGCGGCGGTTTACTGGCTGGCCAGGATGCTTGCCGCAGGGGAGGATCCGAAGTTCATCGCGCGCAGGCTCGTGATACAGGCCGCCGAGGACGTCGGAAACGCAGACCCGATGGCGCTGGTGGTTGCGACCGCGGCCGCACAGGCGGTGCAGTTCGTCGGGATGCCCGAGGCACAGATCCCGCTGGCTCAGGCCACCATATACCTGGCCTGCGCCCCAAAAAGCAACGCGAGCTATGTTGCAATCTCACGGGCGATGAACGACGTCTCCCAGAAAAAGGGGCCGCCCGTGCCGATCCATCTGAGGGACGCTAGCTACCCCGGCGCTCGAGAGCTGGGTCACGGAAAAGGTTATCTGTATCCGCACGACTATCCAGGCCATTATGTCGAGCAGGAATACCTGCCGCCCGAGGCGAAAAGCAGAACCTACTACGAGCCGACAGACCACGGTCACGAGGCAAAGTTCAAGCAGCGCCTCGCGCGTCTCCGCAATCCACCCCGGCCCTCGGCCGAAAACACAGCCCCTACTGAGAGCGAACCAGCCGTTGGGCCCGGCAGCGAGGAAGTTCGCCCTCCGGACCAGACGTGAAAGGTGAAAAAGTCGTCGCGGCGATGAGCGGAGGCATCGACAGCGCCGTAGCCGCCGCGTTGCTGATCGAGCAGGGATATCAAGTCATCGGTGTAACGCTGCGGCTCCGGCAGCCGGAAGCTGGCGCGGATATAAGCAGCGAAGAGGAGGCCGCCCGACTCGCGTCGAAACTTGGGATACCGCATTTTGTGCTCGACGTGCGGGAAGAGTTTATGCGGCAGGTTATCCAGTATTTCATCAACGAGTATCGAAGCGGGCGAACACCAAACCCGTGTGTGAGGTGCAACCGCGGGATAAAGTTCGGTGCGCTGTTAAGATATGCCGAACAGGAACTTGGGGCAAGCAAGTTGGCAACCGGGCACTACGCTCGCATTGAAAGGGATGAACACTCCGGGCGCTGGCGGCTCTTGAGGGGATTGGATCCCGATAAGGACCAGGCCTACGTGTTGTACCGTCTTGCCCAAGCCCAGCTCGCAAAGATTATTACGCCTCTCGGTTATCAGACAAAAGATCAAACCAGGGCAATTGCTCGGAAGCTGGGTTTGAGGACAAGGCTGGCCGAGAGTCAGGACATCTGCTTCGTGCCGCACGGTAGCTACAGGCAGTTTCTGGCTAATACGGCCCCGGATCTAGTCCGACCCGGCCTGATTATCGACACTTCCGGGAGGGTAATAGGACAACACAAGGGCATCGCATTCTACACAGTCGGGCAGCGCAGAGGTCTAGGCGTAGCCGCGGGCGAACGACTCTACGTGATCGCGATCGATCCGAACACAAACACTGTTGTCGCCGGGCCTGAAAACGAACTCAGGAGAAAGTCAGTCCTGCTCAAAGATGTGACGCTAGTCTCCGGCGAGCCGCTTGGGGAAACGATTGTCGTTTCGGCCAAGATAAGATATAATACGCAGGACTCCCCGGCACTGCTGCGTCCGCTGGGCGGCGATTGGGCGGAGCTGGAGTTCGAGAAAGAACAGCGTGCCGTGACGCCAGGCCAGTCGGCGGTTTTCTACAGCGGCGAAGAGGTTCTGGGAGGGGGCATAATAGCCGCAGGACCGGAGGAGAAGGCATGAACAGCCTGCTCATAGCCATTACGGTTTTGCTCAGCGCGGCGCTGGTCGCACTCACGATAGGCGTTGTCGTTTGCGCGCGGCGGATGACGCAGGCTGTGCGCAGCCTTGATGCGACGCTCATTGAGATACGCAGAGAGGTCGTTCCGCTTG
>JBMFPI010000129.1:0-9145 GCA_049969195.1 Armatimonadota bacterium | reverse complement strand
ATTGGTGACTCCTCCCGGTCGTGCTCCTGCCAGCCCGTCGTGTCTATGAGGCCGATCCGGCGGGTCACCATATCGAACGCAGTATCACAACACCACACTTGCGCTTTACGCCCCGTCGGGAACAGGACCCTCACTCGGTGGCTGCGTGCCCTGTTCTGGATGACGGTTCTGCATTCAACGCGCCGCGAGCCGGCATCGAGAGTAAACTCAGTTCGCACGTCTAGAACCGCCCGTTTTCTCACACGCCCTGCCCGATCGGGAGTGAGATCGGCCGGAACCTTGAGCCGATATCTGACCTCCAGCGAGGCGCTTAGCGCGCTCCGGCGAGCGATTCGTACGCCCACACGCCCTCGTGCCGGGCTGGTCGAAAGAACGACTTCGTCCCGCTCAGGATATACGTGATCCCATCCGCTGCCGGCATCGCCGCAGTCCTCAAGGATATGCAATCCCCGATACCAGATGCCGGAGGACTTGTCGTAAACGTCTATGAGTCCGTCCTCCCGAGCTTCGAGCCGGATGTACGCGTTCTCGATTGCTTCGCCGCTCGGGTCCGCGCTGACCGGCTCCAGACCTTCAGGCAGGCGCGGTCGCGCGCGCCGCTTTGGCACGAATCCAATGCGAAAGCTCCGATAGCCAAGAGCGGGGACGCTCGCTGCGGCCATCACGTCGAACCTAACGTGCGTTGTCAATGCCTCCGGAATCCAGGCAAACATGGGCGTGCCGTCGCGGGTCTTGCGCACGAACGGGATCGGGAACGGCTCGCGACCGGCTTCCCGGATCAGGCATGAAACCGGTTCATCCTGCTCGCCCAACAGCGCCGGGATCAGGCCGTCGCGGGCATTCTGTTCAAGCACCGGCTCCGGCACATAGCACCAGTACCGCACAACAGGCCCACGAACGACCGATGCCTGATTGAATACCGTCACGGCGGCCCCGTCGCCGGAATCTGGGAGCATCCGGGACGTATCCAGCCTTTCGTTGATCGCAAACGCGCTCTCCCAAATCGAGTTGGTTGCAATGAGACGAGCCTGATCGAACCGATACATCATGTCGCGGTGCACCTGGTCGATCGAGCAGCCGACGATCGAGTCATGCGGGTGGTTCAGGAGCAGGTAGCGCCAGGCGAGGTCCAGGAACGGTTTCTGCGAATCCCCTCCGAGGATCACCGACCAGGCGTGCATCGGTTCGGCGCAACGCGCAAGCAGCCATTCCAGGCGGTCGTTGGCCTGCTTGAGATATACTCGCGTGGACGCCGTCCCGTGAAAAACCTCGGCGTATTTGCCCTCTTTGTTCGGCCGTCGTAGCTCGCCTTTGAAGCGTTTTCGTCCTTCCTGCCAGTTAGGTCCCACTGCGGCCCACAGCTCGGTCAGGTACGCACGCATCGACGAGTGAATGCATCTTGTCTGTTTGAAGATGCCGTTTACCCGACCGATCAGCTCAGGGACATTCCAGTAGGCTGGCTGATGATCGTTGCCGTCCAGGGCAAACAACACGGGGGTGGTCGCAAGCTCCAGTTTTCTGCGTTCGTATTCGAGCAGCTCGTCCTCCGGCGCTTCCCGATATTGCAAGAAGTCCTGATAGCCGGTATGCGGATAGACCTTGATAAGCAGCACCTCCGAGCCGTCGGCGCCTTCCCAAACCATTTCCGATTTCTCGTCTTCGTTTGATGTGCCTCGGTGCAGTATCGCGGCGCCGATTCCGAACCCACGAAGTATCTGAGGGAGTTGCGAGCAGTGGCCGAAAATGTCCGTGACGTACCCTATCCGCATCGGCTCGACTCCCCACTCCGCACACAACCGGTGACCAAGCATCAGGTTGCGCACCAGACTTTCGCCGCTCAAGAGCAGCTCGTCCGGCATCACAAACCACGGCCCGACCAGTATGCGCCCGGATCTGATATGACTTAACAGACGCTCGCGGCTTTCGGGCCGAATTTCCAGGTAGTCCAGCACGCACAAGGTCTGGCCGTCGAGGTGGAAATGGCGATACTCAGGACGCTGCTCCAGCAGGTCCATCAGGGCGTCAACCTGGAACACCAACCTCTGTCGGTAACCCTGGAACTCCTGATACCACTCGCGATCCCAGTGCGTGGCTCAGAACGTGCATGACCGCGCTCTTCACGGCCGGCCCAGGGTTTCCCTGAGAACTTCCTCGATCACCGAAAGCCCTTCGCATAGCTGATCCTCCGTGATTACCAGCGGCGGGTTGATCTTGACCGCCGCTCCGCCGACGCCCACCGGAGCAAACAACATCACGCCGCGCTCGACAGACATCCGCACCACCTCCCAGGCTGTTTCCGGGTCCGGCGTTGTGGTTCCGGGTTCGACAAACTGCAACGCCATCACCAGCCCCGCGCCGTCCGCGCGTCCGATGCGCCCTGAGGATAACTCGATCATCCTGCGGCCGAAATCAAGCAGGATCGGCTCCAGATTTCGAGCGTTTGCGACCAGGTTCTCTTCCAGGATTACCTCGATATTGGCGAGCGCTGCTGCGGCACAGACAGGGTTTGCCGAGTGTGTCGAAGTCATCTCGCCGGGACCATAGAGGTTCATCAACTCCTCCGTTCCCGCGACTGCCGAAAGGGGCATCCCGCCCGAGATCCCCTTGCCGAAGACAGCTAGATCCGGCACGATCCCCAGATGCTCGAAGCCGAACATCCTGCCGGTCCGCCCGAACCCAGCCTGGACCTCGTCTAGGATCAGGGCTGAGCCATGTTCGTCGCACCACCGCCTCAAGGCCCGGGCATACTCCGGCGGAATCAGCTTCGCGTTGCAGCCCTGATACGTTTCGCTGATCACCCCGCAGACTGAATCCGGGTCGACGCCCTTGTGCGCTAAAGTGCTTGTAAAAACCTCAAATGACGTGTCCGGGCAACGGAAGCCGTCCGGGTAGGGTACCTGAACGAAATCCGGGCTCTCCCCGCCCAGCCACTCCTTCAGGGCAGGGCTTCCGCCTGCAAGCTGGGCACCCATTGTCCGCCCGTGAAACGCGTTCTCGAAGGAAACAATAATGCGTTTGGCTGGTCCCCCAACCCGCAGGCCCTGAGTTCGGGCGAGCTTGATAGCGCATTCCACCGCCTCCGAACCCGTAGTAAGCAGAAAAACTCTCGAAAGGGGAGCGGGCAGAAGACTCCTGATCTTCGAGGTCAGCCGCGCCCGGACCTCGGTAGGGAAGCAATAGGCGTGGTACAGATGATTGCCGGCCATTTCGCGGATGGCTTCTACAATTCGAGGGTGAGCGTGCCCGGCGCCTGTGACGAGCACGCCCGAAGAGAAGTCGATCCACTGATTCCCGTACGGATCTCTAAGGAGTGCCCCCTTCCCGCTGTCCCAGATGATCGGCGGTTGGCCGCCCATAGACCGCGGCTCCGCCGAGCGCATCTGCTCGAGCAATGGAACAGATTCCGGCACCGGGATCTTCGTAACTATTCGCCGGTACCGGGTCTCGACACGCTCTACGACTCTGGGAATGAGAGGAAATTCCCTGGTTGCCATTATTACTATCAGTCCTCCGCCGTGGAGAGAATTCAGCCCCGCGCTAATGCGCTTTAGACTGTTGCTGTAGACGCGTTTTCGGCGATTCTCCCGCTTAGTTAAGGAGCGTCGAATCGGCGAAAATGCCTGGCTTTGCGTTGTATCGCAACGACCTCGGTGAATCAACGCGCCAGAACTCTCTGGTCCCCCAAACGTCTGGTCACGCGTTTCGAGTCAAAATACTCCACAAGTGGAACTACGTACTTCCTGCTGGAACCGATCAGGTCTCTGAACTGCCAGACCGTTATCTGACCGTGCTCCTGGAGATAGCCCCTGAGCGCCGACTCAATCTGAGCAAGCACCTGGGCGTGAAAAAGCAGCTCCGGGGTAATCCTGACCAGATCGCCTTTCTCCACGAGCAGCGCAACGGCCTCTCGTCCCTCAGCTCCGTATTCCCGGCCGATTTGCGACAGGAGCGGCGGATTTGCCCCGGCTTCCCTGTAGACGGCCTCGATACCGCTCATCAATTCTTTTTGCCTTTCGCTGAGGCTCGGCACGTGACCCGGCAGCTTCAGGATGGTCTCCGACACCGCAACCTCTCCCCGCTCAGCCATCAGCGCCAGTATCGTCTGAAAGCCCCTCTGGTCCATCCTCGGCCCGAACAGTGCGCGTATTTCCTCGCGAGGTGCACCCGGCCTCGCCGCGTTCGCTGCGTGGTAGGCCTCGAGCGCTGACCTGATCCGCGCCGCCAGGGATTCGTAAGACGACCGCGCGACGAAACGTCCCTGATGCTCCACAGCGCGGCCCGCGTCCAGGAGGCACTTCAGCGCCCGGTCGGCTTCAACATCCGAAAGGCCGGTCTTCTGCGTGACCTGATTGCGTACCAGACCCGTCTCCGACGCCACAAGCGCGTCCAGCACTATCTCCTCCGGGTTCCCGTCGAGAGCGCGTTCCAGTCTTTCTATTACACTGCGGTCCCAGCGGCGATGTTTCGGCGCCGTCGGGTCGAGTACAACCCCTCCGCCGAGCACTCTCATAGGCGAATAGAACCGCAGCACGAACCGGTCTCCTCGCGCGGCCACAATCGGCTTCTCCAGCCTCATCTGCGCCATCCCCTTCGAGCCCGGCCTGATGTCGTCCGCGCCCAGAACTATCGCCCGGCCGATTGCTTCAGCGGTGCCTATGTGCAGTCTGATGCGAGTCTGGTTTGTCAGCGGACGCGGTGAGTCCGGCAGAACAGTCACTGATGCGTCGACGGCCCTGGTCGGCTGAAGATATCCGGGCGGCACGATTACGCTTCCGCGAGCCAGCTCTTCCACCTCGACCCCTGCTAGGTTCACAGCAACCCGGCTGCCGGCATAGGCCGTATCTCGCCTTGTGCCGTGGACCTGAATCTGCCGCACGCGCGAATCGATGTCCTCCGGGAGTATCGTTATCGGATCGCCGACCCGCAGCGTTCCCGACACCAGCGTTCCCGTCACCACCGTGCCAAAGCCGGTCATGGTGAACACCCGGTCCACAGGCAGGCGGAACGGGCCGTCGGTCGCCCTCTGCTGGACCTGCCGCGCGAGCCGGTCTATCTCCTCGATAAGCTCAGCCACCCCTTCGCCGGTTGTCCCGGACACGCGTACGATTTTCGCGTGCCGCAGAAAGGTATGCGCAAGGTAGTCGCGTACGTCCTGTTCGACCAGATCAAGCCAATCGGGTTCGACTGCGTCGCATTTGGTCAACGCGACCACGCCGTTTCTTGTCTCGAGCAGCTCCAATATCTCGACGTGCTCGCGCGTCTGGGGCATCACGCCCTCGTCAGCCGCCACCACCAGCAGAGCTATGTCGACTCCGGACGCCCCGGCGAGCATGTTCTTCAAGAACCTCTCGTGCCCAGGCACGTCCACGATCCCTATCAAGGCCCCGCTGGGCAGATTGAGCCACGCAAAACCCAGGTCTATGGTCAGGCCGCGTTCGCGCTCTTCCTTGAGCCGATCCGTATCGATGCCGGTCATAGCCTTAATGAGCGTGGTCTTGCCGTGATCGACGTGGCCTGCTGTTCCCAGTATCAGATGCTTCTCGCCACTCTCGGCCCTCATCATCCGTCAACTTCCAACCCATCCCGACCTTTCCCTTCTGAGCACCTGAGCATCACGCGCCCTTCCGCCCGGCCCGCGGTCAATCGGCAGAGCCGCCGCTCTTTATGCGTGAGTGCGCAACGAAGGGCTGCTTGAGTGGCGAGATGCATACCGCTCCAGGCTGTCGCGACAGGCGCGTTTCCGGCGCCTCTCTTGCCCGATTGAAGAACATCGAATCACCGAAGACAGCGGATTTGCGTTCTACCGCAAAGACCTCACATAACTCACTGGCGCTCAAGGACCTTTGCGCAGCACCGCAACGACCCGCCGTACATCGCACTTATCGCGAAGCCCTGCACTGGTACCACACGCCACCCGAGGCGGCGCCAAGCATCACTGGCCGCCCGGTCGAGTGCGGCGAGCCCGTACTGTGGCAGGTAAACTATTCGATGCGCCGAATCGTCCTCGATCAGAACGTTGTTGTAGGTGAGGCAAGGATAACCCGCCTGCATGTCGGGTGGTTTCTTCCCGGACGAAGAGAGCGGTGTCATTTTCCGTGCTCGCATAAGGAAGGGGAAGCGTCGCACGCGATAACCGTACCGCCTGAGCTCAACGGCGATTCGATCGAGCTCAGGCGCAATGCGCTCGGAGTCCTCTGCGGCGGCGCTGGTCTCACCTTCAATATTGGGCGGCTTGATCAGCTCGCCCTTTACATCCCGAAGCGCGCGCACACGCGGGTTGCCGAAGTAGTATTCCTCGCAGCAGCGCTCGAACGCCTTGATGCGCCCCGGGTTCTGTTTGAGCTCGCGCTGGACCAGCCTCGCACCCCAACCGGGATCAGCCACGCCGATCAGATCGCCACCGGCGGCGGTGAGCATCATGTCGATATGGTCCACCGGCTGAGGCACCGGGCCGATTACGAGCACCGGACGGCCGAATTCGCGCTGGAACGCCCTGACGATATCGGGGTCGGTTTTGTGCAGTCTGATCGCGTTATAGCGTATTGTGTTCGCGCCGATGAAGACGTGCCTCGAGCCGGCGACTATGTTGCCGCCCTCGAAACTGAGTTTGCTCCTGCGGTACGGAATGTGCAGGTGCCCGGCCAGACGCTGGGGGATAAGCCGGTCGTCCGCACGATCGAACTCGCGGCTGGCGAGCAGTACACGACGGCCATCGCGGGCTACCAGCACTACGAACGGATCCTGTGGCCAGATCGTGAAGTCCGACTTGCCGGGCAGAATGAAAAACTCCAACCGGCCCCGTTGAGGGTCGCCGATGATGGCAAAGGCCCTCGGATCATTCGTAAGGACCGTGACCCTGGTACGTCGCGGAAGCGCATTCACGATGCGCGTCACAAGCGCAGCGTTGCGCAGAGCTGCCCGCCGAGCGCTATTCACCACACAAGCGACGTGTGCTATCCTGCCGTCATCATCGACAAGAATCCTCCACTCGGGAACCGTAACAGTGTATTTTCCGAGCCAGAGGCAGAACGCGCCGATAAGGACCGCTGTCGCTGCCGGCAGCAGGATCAGCCACTGTCGGCCCGACCGCAATAATCGCCCGCTATCCCACACTACTTACCTAGATCGGCGTCTGAGCAACCCAAGTCCGGCAAGTCCGGCCGCAAGCACCGTAGCGGCCGCAGGCTCGGGGATTAATCCACCTACGGCGTACTCGCCATCAACATCCATAACTGCCCAGACATATCGGCCCGCGGTGGCGCTGTCGAGATAGCCGTAGCCACCCACTCTACCCTTCTCGCGCCCCACACGGATTAGCTCCCTTGAGGGCGCAGGGCTATTGGCATAGCGGATCTTTCTCGCCCGGGCGTCGCGGATGCACATTTGCGCGGGCCTCCAGACGCCGTTGCTGCGCCGCATTAGCCGCTGGGTGCCGACCCGGATTCCCTTCGCGCGGAGAGCCTCTACGCGATAAGGAATCCTCACCATCGTGCGGTGTTCGCCGGCGCGTATACCCGATATGCGCACCCTTAAGGATCGGTCCAAGTAACCGTAGCCCTCGGTCGTCGCGCCGCGGGTCGCACGCACCCGGGTAATAGTAACTGAGCATGCCCTTGCGGACTTGTTGCGGGTGATCACTGCGGTAACGTCCGCATCGTTTACGTCGCCGGTGAGGTCGACGATCGCCGTCTCTCCAGGTGGAATCGTCGCCGTCTGCGCCCCGCCAAACCCGCAGGCGCACAACAACAGCGCCGCTCCGAGTGCAAGTTCTGCACGCGCAGCCATCTTTCTCTCCCTCCTCTTTCGGCACTCTGGGGGCGCGGGCTGGGCCTCGCCCGCCCATCAATCTGTTTCGAAATATATCCAAGGAATGGCTTCTTGTCAAGGGGCACACGGGCGGTTATCGCGATAGAATATAAACCGACCGTTTTGTGCGATTCGACGCTCCTCACCCAGGCAGAAGAATCGCCGAAGATACGCCTATCACAATAGCCAGAATAGCCAGCAGAAAGTGCAAGCGGCCCTGAGACGGAACTCGGGGCCGCTGCGAATCAGAATCAGATATGGATGTCACGCGCTCAGGCCGTCGCTTCGGACTTGGATGCCTCCTCGGACGGCTTCGACCCGTTGGTGCCAAACTCGGCGAGGTACTTGTAGAGATCGTAGCGACGGTCAACGTCCTGTTGCGCAAGCCTGATCAGCTCGGCCGCCGCTTCCGGATCGACCTTCTTGAGGACCCTGTACCGGTTCTCCCCGTACGCGTATTCCTCGAACGGTATGCTTGGCGGCTTGGAGTCAAGCTTAAGCGGGTTCTCACCCTTCGCCGCCAGAGCCGGGTTGTAGCGGTACAGGAGCCAGTGGCCGGAGTTGACGGCCTTTTTCTGCTCCTCGATTCCGTATGTGGTGTCGATGCCGTGCGCGATGCAGTGTGAGTAGCAGAGAATCAGAGACGGCCCGTCGTAGGCCTCGGCCTCGACCATGGTCCGGACCAGATGTGCCGGGTTGGCAAGCGACACGGCGGCCACATAGACCGAACCGTAAGTCATCGCCATCATTCCCAGGTCCTTCTTGGCTGTGCGCTTACCTCCCGCCGCAAACTTGGCGGTGGAGCCCCGCGGAGTAGACTTGGACATCTGACCGCCGGTGTTGGAATACACCTCGGTGTCGAGCACAAGCACGTTGACGTTCTTGCCCGACGCAAGGACGTGATCCAACCCGCCGTAACCGATGTCGTAAGCCCAGCCGTCGCCTCCGACGATCCAGACCGACTTCTTGACCAGGTAATCCGCCACGCTCGCAAGCTGCGGACAAATGTCGCAGCCGCACGAGCATTTTTCGAGTATCTGCTTCAGCTCTTTGACCCGCGCGCGCTGTGCCTCGATGCCCTCCGACGTCGACTGGTCGGCGCCCTTGATCGCCTCCGCGAGATCCGGAGGAACCATCTTTTCCTCCACAGCGCGATCGAGAAGCTCCAGAGCGTACTCGTTCATCTTGTCGATAGTCAACCTGAATCCCATACCGAACTCGGCGTTGTCCTCGAAGAGGCTGTTACTCCAGGCGGGCCCAAGGCCGTCCCTGCGCTTGCAGTAAGGTGTGGTGGGCAGGTTGCCGCCGTATATGGATGAGCAGCCTGTCGCGTTCGCTA
>JBMFPI010000128.1:0-9173 GCA_049969195.1 Armatimonadota bacterium | reverse complement strand
GACTTGCTCATGCGCCTACCCCTCCGAGGATCGTCTCCGCCCGACCACCTGCAGTATACCCGCGCTCGGGCGTGCAGTCAAGCGGAGTTTTTTGTGCGAGGGGCAGTGCGTAGGGGACGAAGGCGAGCCGTGACCCATTTAACCCTCACCCCGGCCCTCTCCCGTAAAGGGAGAGGGGGAGGGTGATTGGTTGTAGTGGGCGCGTCGGGGCTGAAGCCGAGCCCCGACGCGCTTAGCCCTCACTTCGGCACTATGCCGGTAAAGGAAGAGCTAGAGGGAAAGTGCGCTATTTGTCCCTCTGTGCGCCTTTGCCCTGCTCTTCGATGACGGCCTGCGCCGCCGCGAGCCTTGCCACGGGGATGCGCTTGGGACTGCACGAAACATAGTGCAGGCCGATCTTGTGGCAGAACTTCACCGAATCCGGCTCGCCGCCGTGCTCCCCACAAATGCCGAGTTTGATGTTGGGGTTCGCTTTCCGGGCGTCATCTACACAGATCTGCATCATCCGGCCGATGCCTTTAGTGTCGATGGTTTCCGTCGGATCGTTCTTGAAAATGCCCTTCTCGAGGTAAATCGGCAGGAACTTGCCGGCGTCATCACGGCTGATCCCGTAGCCCATCTGAGTGAGGTCGTTGGTGCCGAAGCTGAAGAACGAGCACGCCGGAGCGATCTCGTCGGCCGTCAGCGCCGCGCGGGGTATCTCGATCATTGTCCCGAACGCGTAATCGACCTCACAGCCCTCCGCCGCCATCGTCTTCTTCGCGACTTCGTCGAGTTGCGCCTCAAGGTAAGTGAGCTCGTTCACAGTCCCGACGAGCGGGATCATAATCTCTGGGTGAACGTCCATCCCCGACTTCTTGACGTCGCAGGCGGCCCCGATGATCGCACTCACCTGCATGTTGACAATGCCAGGGAAGTAGATCGACAGCCGGCAGCCGCGCAGACCGAGCATCGGGTTCTGCTCGTGCATATCCTGGACTTTCTTGAGCAGCCGTTCCTTCTCCGCCAGCTCCGGGTGGTTCGGGTTCTTGCAGCGCATCTCGCATACCTCGACCGCGAGATCCACAAGCGGCGGCAGGAACTCATGCAGCGGCGGGTCGATCAATCGGATCGTAACAGGCCGGCCACCCATAGCCTTGAATATCCCGACGAAGTCCTCCCTCTGCATCGGGAGCAGTTTGTCGAGCGCTTGCTGGCGCGTTTCCTCGTCCTCGGCCAGGATCATATCACGCACGAGCGGCACGCGGTCTGAACCCAGGAACATATGCTCCGTGCGGCACAAGCCGATTCCCTCCGCGCCCAGCGATACGGCCTCCGCGGCGTGCTCAGGAGTGTCTGCGTTGGCGCGAACTCCGAGCCTGCGGACTTCGTCAGCCCAGCGCATGAACGTTTCGAAGTCGCCTGTGACCCTCGCGGGCTCGGTTTCGAGCCTTGTGTTGTAGACCAGGCCCTGGGTGCCGTCTATGGTAATGATGTCCCCTTCCTTGACGGTGATACCGTTGACGGAGAACTCGCGTTTCTCCTCGTCGATCTTGATTGCACCGCACCCGCACACGGTCGGGATGCCGTACTGTCTGGCGACGAGCGCCGCGTGGCTGGTGCGACCGCCGAGCTGGGTCAAGACGCCTTTCGAGGCGAGCATGCCGCCCAGGTCGTCCGGATTGGTTTCCTTGCGAACCAGGATTACGTCCTTGCCTTCGCCGGCCATTCGGATCGCGGTCGCCGAGTCGAGGGCGACGTGGCCGGACGCGCCGCCGGGCCCGGCGTTCAGACCCTTGGCTATCGGCTTGACCTTGCCGGTATCCTTGATGCGCGGGTGAAGAAGCTGTTCCAGCGCGTTTGGATCGACCCGTGTGAGCGCTTCCTCTTTGGTTATTAGACCCTCATTGACCATATCGACCGCGATCTTGACCGCGGCGACCCCGGTGCGTTTGCCCGCGCGGCACTGAAGAATGAACAGGCGGCCTTTCTCGATTGTGAACTCGATGTCCTGCATCTCGCGGTAGTGCCGCTCGAGTTTGTCGGCGATCTCAACAAACTGCTTGTAGATCTCGGGGAATTCCTGCTCGAGTTGGTCGATCTCCTCGGGGGTACGCACGCCCGCGACCACGTCCTCACCCTGCGCGTTCTTGAGGAACTCGCCGAACAACTTCTTCTCGCCGGTCGCGGCGTTGCGTGTGAAGGCGACGCCGGTGCCCGAGTCGTCGCCCATATTACCGAACACCATTGCCTGTACGTTGACCGCGGTGCCGAGATCGTGCGGTATCTTTTCCTTGTTGCGGTAGATCACGGCGCGTTCGTTGTTCCAGCTCTTGAAAACGGCAATGATCGCCAGACGAAGCTGCTCCATAGGGTCGGACGGGAAGTCGCGCCCGGTTACCTTCCTGAAGTAGTCCTTGAACTTTCCGAGCAGTTCCTTGAGACCCTCAGCGTCGACGTCCGTATCGACTTTAGCGCCCCTGGCAGCCTTGAGTTCGTCGAAGATGTGCTCAAAGTTGTGCTTGGCCAGCTCGGGGTACTCGCCCGAGAGGACGATGTCGGAGAACATCATCACAAATCGGCGGTAAGCGTCGTAGCCGAATCGCTCGTCGCCGCTCAGGGCTATCAGGCCCTTGAGAGTATCGTCGTTGAGGCCCAGGTTGAGGACGGTGTCCATCATCCCGGGCATGGAAAACTTGGCGCCGGAACGCACCGAGACCATAAGCGGGTTGGCTGGGTCGCCGAGCTTCTTGCCCATGTCTTTTTCGACTTCGCCAAGTGCTGCAATGACCTCGTCCCAGAGGCCGTCAGGGAGCTTGCCGGTAGCTGTGTACTCGTTGCAGGTTTCCGTGGTAATAACAAAGCCGGGAGGGACGGGCAGGCCTATGTTGGTCATCTCACACAGGTTGGCGCCCTTGCCTCCCAGCAAGTCACGCATGTTGGCGTTACCTTCGCGAAACAGGTAGACGCGCTTCTTGTCTGACATTCAAGATTCCTCCGTGTGGTTTGTTGTATCGGGTTCTAGTGTACCAAACATGTTGATTAGTGAGCAACCCCGCCAGGACCTTCAGGCATTTGCGATGAGATGGATCACCTCGCGCCGCCCCAACCCGGGGCCGGGATAGCATAGCCGGCCCGTGCAGCATCCGCAAATGAGTCTCCCTCTCGCTTTACGGGAGAGGGTGGAGGGTGAGGGTAAAAAGTGTACGGTCGTCCGGGGCGTGCCGCCCCGGCTTGCGCAGAATTAGAAATTGGAGCTCGCCCTCCTCCCAGTAGAAGGTCGGGATCAAGTATCAAGTATGCGGTGTATACAGATCCCCGCGCCACTGCGACAAGCGCGTTACCGGGGATTCTCCTGGTTGACTGAGTAGCTTCGAATCGCCGACAACGCCGGGTTCGTATTCTATCGCAACGGCCCTTGTACCTCTCGTGCCAATCGGGCTAACATCGGTTCCGTCTGGGATGAGGGTGGTCCGGGTCAGGCGACGCTTCGTGAGAACTCTGCTCAGGCTGAGCCTCGAGGCGGCATGGACACTTCAGAAGCATACGTGCTCGGCGCCGCCGGCGTCTAGAGCGCGCTCCTTGTGGCCAGGCTTGCCGAGCAGCTCGAACATTCCGGTTTTATATGCCTCCACACCCGGCTGATCGAACGGGTTCAGCCCCATCATCAGGCCGCCTACGGCGCACGCGTATTCGAAGAAATAGATCAGAGCGCCGAGCGAATACGCGTCGAGCTGCTTGAGCAAAACAGTCATGTTCGGCACGCCGCCCGCGCGATGAGCTTCTGCAGTTGCCTCGTAGGCGACGCGGTTCACGTAGGCCACCTCTTTGCCGGCGAGGTAGTTCAGACCGTCGAGATCGTTTGGGGAGCTCTCAACCTGCAGGGACGGTTCGCCGCCGTCGATGACCAGGAATGTCTCGAACAAGATCTTGCGGCCCTGCTGGACATATTGTCCGAGCGAGTGCAGGTCGGTCGTGTAGTCTGCGGAGGCGGGGAACAGACCCATCTGTTCCTTGCCGTGGCTTTCGCCGAACAACTGCTTCCACCATTCGGCGAAATAGTGCAGCCGCGGCTCGAACGATGCCAACAATTCGATTCCAAAACCCTGGTCATAGAGCAGGTTGCGGGCTGCTGCGTAGAAAGCGGCCGGGTTTTGCAGGGGGTCCGGATTCGTGCAGAGCTGCGCACAGTCAGAGGCACCCTGGATGAGACTATCGATGTCAACGCCCGCATAAGCGATGGGCATCAGTCCCGCAGCCGAGAGCACAGAATACCGCCCGCCGACATCATGCGGGACGGTGAAGGTGGTGTAGCCTTCTCTTGTAGCGAGCTGGCGCAGCGCCCCCCTACGCGCATCCGTCGTGGCGATTATGTGCTCCGCCGCCGGTTCTGCTGCAAGGTCCTTGAGAATGCGAAAGGCGATCGCGGGTTCGGTTGTGGTCCCGGACTTCGAGACCATTTTTATCGCTACCCGCTTGCCCCGTAGTCTCGCTCGCAGCCGCGTCAGATAGTGCGCGGATATGTTGGTGCCGGCGTAGACGACACACTCCGGGTCTTCGGCCAGCGCTTCAATGACGGCTCGACCACCCAGATACGACCCGCCGATTCCGATGGCCAGAAGAACGTCGGTCTCCTTGCGAAGCCGCTCCGCAGTCTGTTTGAGCCGGGCCATCTCCTCCGGCGGCACCATCTTCCTCGGTTCCAACCAGCCCGTAAACGCCGCACCGCGGCATTTGCCCGTTCTCAGGAGCTCGTCAGCGAGGCGCACCTGCTCTCGCCGGGCCTGTACAACCTCACCGGTCACATCCGGACGAAGGTGATCCGTTCTCAAACAAATCGGCAGCCTGTCGAACATTTAATGCCTCCAAAGTGGCTTAATACTTGAGTCTGCAGGGCGCTCAGAATCGACATAGTCCTCCGCCTTATTGGTAACTGAGGTTATTGCGCCGGAAAGCCAACCGAGCGTTTTCAGCAATTCGGCGCTCCTCGACTGAGCGGGAGAATCGCCGAAAACGCACCTGCCACAGCAGCCTGGTAACTCTACTTCCACCCCGTCATCCTGGCCAGGATGTCGCAGTACTCAACCATTGCGGGCCAGGAGACGTCCGGTGGGATGCCGTGGTCACAGCCTGGGATGTACCCGCCGGATCTTATGACCGGCTCGAGCCGTTCCATCTCGCGTTTTATGGCTTCGCCGCCCTTTGCCATTGCCCTCTTGTCCACGCCGCCCCGGTAGGCCATTTTCGTGCCGAATGCCTGGCGGAACTCGTTGAGGTCGTTGCCGGCGGCAACTTCCACAGGGTCGCAGCAGTTGATGCCAAACTCGATCCACACAGGGATCAGCTCGCCGATAAACCCGTCGGAGTCGACGTCGAATATCGGGCAGCCGTTTGAGCGGATGATCTCGCCCCATTGCCGGTAGCACGGCCCGAGAAACTCCCGGGCCATCTCTGGGGAGATCATGGCCTTATGCTTGTAGGCCATATCCTCCGAGATGAGAACGTAATCCAGTCTTACATAGGGGAGGACCTTCAGCAACAGCCTGGAGATGTAATCCGTCCAGAATGATATCATGTCCCGGACTAGCGCAGGGTCGTCTATGAACGCCATACACAGCCGTTCGAAGCCCATCCACTCCCGAAGCTGCCAGAACGGCCCGTGCAGCGTGACCCCCACGACATAGTCGCGCTCCGCGATCTCGCGCCCCAGCCTCTGGATGTCCGCAGGCACACGGCTCGGGTCCTCGGGGTCGTAGCGCGTTTTCATTTGTTCCCAGTCGTCCCAGCTTTCCACCGGGCACTTGATCCACTTGCGGGTAACGAAATCGATGGCCGAGCGCAGATAGGTTACGTCGTACTTCTTCGATATCTCACAGATGTTGCCTTTCCAGTCCTGGACGACCAGGGTGTCCTCGCGCTCCTCGATGATTTTCTCCTCGAACTCCGGAATCATAGTGTGCTTGATGAAGACTCCCGGTCCGGTCGGGGCGGCAGGTTCAATCCCGATAGTCTGGCGAAGATAGGCCTGCCAATCTACACCTTCGGGCAAACCCTGTTTATGCCAGGTTTCCAGCGTAGATTTACGCGGTGCGCCGGGCGCGAACGGTATGCGGTCCGGCCTGCCGAAGAGCAGAGTTTCGAGAAAACGCTGTCGGTCGGTCATGCGTCGCCTCCGCGGTTAAACTTGTTCATAGCGGCCTCGATCCCCTCGTCAAGTATGACTTCCAGCGCGTCGGCGGCGGATTGGAGGGCAGGGTCAATGATCTCACGCTCGCGGCGGGTGAAGCGGGAAAGCACGTAGTCGATGGCGTCCCCCGAGCGTCCGATGCCTACGCGGATGCGCGGAAAGTCGCTGGAGCCGAGGGCCTGTATGATCGAGTTAACTCCTTTGTGCCCACCGGAGGACCCCCGCATCCTGATTCGCAGCTTGCCGAGCGGCAGGTCGATGTCGTCGTATACGACAAGTATATCCCCGGGCTGAAGGCGGTATCTGCGTGCGATGGCGCCGACCGCCGAGCCGCTGTTGTTCATAAAAGTCTTCGGTTTTGCCAGCAGTATTTCCTCTCCGGCGTGCTCGCAGCGGCCGACCAGTGCATTGTCCTGCCGACCGAGAATCCTGATGCCGCGGCGCCTGGCGAAGATATCGAGCACGTCGAAGCCGACGTTGTGCCGGGTGTGAGCGTAGCGAGGCCCGGGGTTGCCGAGGCCGACGATCAGCTTCACGTCTGCCCTTTCCAGTGCGTGCTGAAGAGTTCGCTGACGCTGCCCTCGGTATGGATGCGCTTGATTGCGTCGGCCAGGAGTGGGGCGACCGACACGACCACAATCTTGGAGTCGCGCTTGGCCTCGGGCAGTGGGATGGTGTCGGTTACGATGATTTTCTTGATCGAGGATGCCAGCAGTCGCTCGCTCGCGTCACCGGAGAAAACAGCGTGAGTGCAGGCGGCGTAGACCTCTTTCGCGCCGCGCGCTAGTAGCTCGTTAGCGCCGCTGATGACAGAGCCGCCTGTGTCGATTAGATCGTCAATGATGATGGCGGTTCTGCCAGCGACGTCGCCTATGACCTCCATCACCTCGCTCTGATTCGGCGCGGGGCGCCGTTTGGCGATGATCGCGAGTGGGGCCCCCAGGAACTCCCCGAGGGCTCGAGCGCGGGCCACCCCTCCGACGTCCGGCGACACCACTACCGCCCCCTCGACCGGCACATTTTTGATCAGGTAATCCGCAATGATCGGCCCGGCGTAGAGGTGGTCTGCAGGTATGTCGAAGAAGCCCATTATCTGGCCGGAGTGCAGGTCAACTGTCAGAATACGGCTCGCGCCAGCCACCGTCAGCAGGTTTGCGACCAGCTTCGCCGAGACCGGCTCGCGCGGTTTGACTTTGCGGTCCTGGCGGGCGTAGAAGTAATACGGCATCACGACGTTCACCCGCCGCGCAGACGCCCGCTTGCACGAGTCGATCATTATGAGAAGCTCCATGAGGTGCTCGTTCACAGGGGCCGCGGCTGACTGCAACAGAAACACGTCGTCGCCGCGCACGCTCTGGTTCACCTGCACGTAAAACTCTCCGTCGAGGAACCGCTGAACCATCATCTCCCCGACAGGCACTCCCAGGTGCGCGGCTATCTTTTGTGCGAGCTCGGGATTTCCCGTGCCGGAGAAGAACATAAGCTCATTCATATGATGCTCCTTGCTTGCCGCTCTGAGTCGCTGACAGACTATTATACAAGCTGTTGCGATGCTCGCGTTTTCGGCGATTCTCCCGGGGACTGCTCAGTTTTCTGGGAACATCATCGTGAGCGCAGCGAAGCATCTCCGCGTGAGGCCGAAATTCTTCGCTCCGCTCAGAATGAGAGTCCCGCAAGACTGACCTAATGCTTCTCCCCCTTGGCTGAGGAGCATTGAATCGCCGAAAATGCAGGGCTTGCGTTCCATCGCAACGACCTCATTATAGCAAAAAGCGAGCCGTTGGGAGGCCGGGAGAGAGTCCGGATAGAGCTCGGTTTTTGGGAGCAGCTTGCTATTCGGCGGTTACGGGCTACAGGTTTGCAGAAACAATGATCATCTCTCAGCAGGCGTCTATGGCGTCCTGTCCCTGCAACGACCACGTCTCGAAAAGAGTCCGCAGAATGCTGCAGGTCTTCGAGCCGCGTGCCGATCGGCTTCCACCACTTATCTTCCGCCCTACAACAGCTGGCCTTGCTGCCCGCTCGGGGCCGTCTGTCTCCGACAGCACTGCCCGATCGGCCAAAAAGGTAAACAACTCACCAACGAAATCCATTATCCTTCCCACAGGCACCCGTTGCGGCGCTGTCTTCACGACCACTCACGATCTTGCCAACGAAAAAGCTCACGCTCAACACTAGCATTCAAACGGCTGCGTTCCAGATTCGCATCAGTTCGTTGGAACACAATAAAAACGCAAATCCGACCTTTTCGGCGATTCGACGCTTTCTAACCAGACACGAAAAGAGCCTGAAACGCCTGCCGCAACAGCCCCCTCGGGGTCTGCACGAGAAAAAACGGGGTGTCCCGGCTGTTGCCGGGACACCCCGAAAGTTCCGTCACTGGTCCGACAGACTAATCGTCGAGCCAGTCAAGTTGATCGATACCCATACCGCCGTAGCCACATCGCACGTGCAGCATCCTGATACGGCCTATGCCTGAGACATAGCGGTTGGTGCAGAGGCCCGTGATCGCGACCGGCCGCCCGATATCCTCAGGGCTCCGCGGCCAAAGCTCCCATTCGCTGTAGAGCCGGACGCACTTGATGCCGGTCATCTGAGTGTTCGGCGGGTTGTCGTTTGCGCCGCTCACGCTGCTCACGGTCCCGCTGCCGTCGTCTATCCAGCACCACATCACCTTGCCGTCGCCGGAGTTACCGTAGCCGACGACTTTCCCGGTCACCTTGACCAGTATACCCTCGGTGTTGAGCCCCGTGGCCATCACCGGAGGCGGGCCGAGCTGGTCGATGACCGCCGGTGTGCCGTCACCGGCCTGCGGATTAGTCTTGTCGCTGAGCCAGCCGCCTCCGAACGACCTGACGGTCATATTGAGGAAGCCGGGTAGATCGGTTGGAGTGCCGACGGTCGGCGTCTCGATAAGCTGGAACTCGCGCGGCTTGTCCATTCCGGCCTGGTCAGTGCCGGTGCTGTTGAGGCGACCGCTCATCCGCGTGATGGTGTCGCCCGCCAT
>JBMFPI010000127.1:0-9201 GCA_049969195.1 Armatimonadota bacterium | reverse complement strand
GGCCCCAGGCGTTTCGCAGCACGTCTCTGCCGCCGTAGTCATTGAGCGATCGGAACATTATAGTCTGATCGGCAGCAACCTTGATCACACTCGATATATCCGTGCCGTCGAAGCGGTTCTGGCAGATGTACCAGTCGCCGACGCTGTCGCGAGTGAAGTCGTTGTAGTAGTTCTGGATAATGTTCGGCGAACTGTCGTTGTAGGGTATCGCATCCGGCTTCGCCCACCACGGCAGAGCTGAGTTGCCGATGTTATACTGCCAGATGCTCCCTTTCTGCGCGACATTTCCCGGGTAGTCCTCGTCCATGGTGTAAATGACCCGGTCCGGGCCGATTCCGACCGGCATTACCGATATGATGTTGCCATGGTTGGTCGTCAGGCCAGTGCTGTCGGCGCCCGCAGGGTCCAGGATTGACTGGGCGGACAGGAAATCCGGATCTCCAACCCAGAGCCCCGGATGCGGATCGGCATCATCGCAAACGTAAAGACAGTCGTCCGGGCCGACCGTGCACCGGAAGGGACTGTAGGAATTTGCAGTGCCGCTCGTTATCCAGGCTACCCCGCCAGTACGCGAGTTGTCACCCTGGCCGACGGCGTCCGTGCAGTCGGCATTGAGGATGTAGATCCCATCCTGCGTGACCTTCGGCGAGCCGCTCCACGTGTTCGCCCCCGAGCCGATGGCCTCAGACACATAGACGCGCCCATAGTACTTGCTGGCTGGATCCTTGTTGACGTCCACTCCGCGTGGGCTGTAGTACTTGCACCGGTCCGTTATGGTCTCGTCGATGATAGGCGTCCATTGTGAGTGGCCGTAGTCCGATGCGGTCACGGTGAAGTAGTAAGGCTCGCCGAGTGGGACGGTCGAGCCGCCGTCGTTCTTGCCGTCCCAGACCCACGTGTGCGTGCCTCTCGCCAGCGGGCCTAGGTTCACAGCGCGGACAAGCTGATCGCCGTTGGCGCGGTAGATCTTGAGCGTCACGCCCTGGCCGGCATTTTCGTTCAGAATGAACGACAATGTGACTGTTCCCCCGCCGCCGGGTGCGAAGGCCGGAGCGCTCATCTCCAGCCTGGTGGCGTAAACATTGGCGAGGGCTTGCGTGGAGAAAACCATCAGCGCTACCAGGCACACGGCCGGCAACCAGGCTGAGCGGTATCTCCGTACAGCAGAAACATAGTGGAACATACCTTGCTCTCCCTCTCTTGCGGTTTCGGTCCCCGGGATGATTCTTGTCGATATCCGAAGGCCAACCGGAGTGTAGCACCAGGTTTGTGTGCTGTCAACCCGGCAATTGTACGGATGATCGCGGTCAATGTTACCGCGTGGTTCAACCGGGATGTTCTGGCACGGTGCCACGTAGTCGAGCCCCGACGTGTCTGACCCTCATCCCGGCCCTCTCCCGTAAAAGGGAGAGGGAGCCTTGCGCCTCAGGAACGACCGGGCGCCACGACTTGGCTTGTCTGACGCTGTTGAGGTTGGGTGTTGGATGCGTCGGGGTGTGTTAGCCAAGTCCTCGGTTTTCGCAGTATGTTTTAGGCGCACTGCACAAGGCAACTGTCCAGTTTGCCAGAAGCGGGCGCGATGCCGGCCGCACTTGGCTCCGGGCCAGCACGCCCCGGACGTTGAGGAACCTGTTCCGGCACCCGGGCGCCGAAGGGATGGGTCCTGAATCAAGTTCAGGATGCCGAACTCGTGTGCGTCTGCGGCTGCAAGACTGAACTGATGTCCGGCGGACCCGCGGCTTGACTGCTGTCTTGCCCGGCGGTTATCATGCCCGTATACTCAGGGAGAGGGGGTGCCCGGTGACCGGACTCGACCGCTTCATGGCCGCGCTCAATCGCGAGGAGCCGGATTCTGTCCCTGTCTGGGAACTCATCATCAACGAACCTACGCTGTCCGCGTTGCATGGCGATGTCGGGTATCTGGAGTTCTGCGCGCAGGAAGGCTTGGACGGCGTGACTGTTTTCGAAAACCAGAAAACAACGCCCGGACCCGACGGCTCCTATGTCGATGAGTGGGGAATCTGCTGGAAAACTGCGGGTTTCGGCGTGTATTACCCTTCCGGAGGGCCTATCAGGAATAAAGAAGACCTCCAGAGTTATGACCCTCCGGAGCCGAACCAGCTGCACAGATTTGATGACCTCAGAGCAGCCGTCGAGCGGTTTAAGGGCGAGAAGGCGATAGTCTTTCTGACTCACGAGGCGTTTGAGTTTTCCCATTACCTCCGCGGCCTGGACAACTTATTGATCGACTATCTTGAGGATCCGGACTTCGTGCACGACCTGGCAGAGGTCGTCATTGACTACAAGATCGAGGTTGCTGAGGCCGCAATCGACGCCGGTGCGGACGTCATCGTATCCGGCGATGACTACGCCGGGCGCTGCGGCACGATCATGTCGGTCAAGCACTGGGAGGAGTATTCGCTTCCTTACCTTGAGAAAAGTGTCAAGGCGGTGCACCGCAAGGGCGTTCCCTACATCAAACACACCGATGGCTACATCTGGGATATTCTCGAACAAATGGTGGAGGCAGGTATCGACGCAATTGACCCGATCGAACCGATCGCTAGGATGGACATCGGTGAGGTCAAGGAGCGATACGGCGACAGGTTGTGTGTAGTTGGCAATGTGGACTGCACTGAGGTGCTCACGCACGCCGCGGCGGAGGACGTCGTTGATGCAGTCAAGGAAACGATTGCCAAAGGCTCGCCTGGGGGTGGACACATCCTCGCATCTTCCAACTCAATTCATCCGGGGGTAAAGCCGGAGAACTATGCAGCGATGGTCGAGGCCGCCAGGAGGTTCGGCGCTTATCCGCTGGATGCTGACATGCTCGAAGAATATTCTAAGAGGAACTACATCGAGAAGTACTTAGATCAATAGGCGCAGCGGGTCCATCGCAATAGAGCGCAGAAGCGGCGTTTCCGGCGATTCGACGCTGCGCAACCGAGCGGGAGAGTCGTCGGAGACGCGTCTGTCCGAACAGCCACGTCGGGGGAGGATTGACTTGAGAGTCTGGTTGATATTGGCTGCACTTGCATTGCCCTGCACAACCGGCGACTGTGCCGAGTTTCGTGGCGCGTGGGTGACGGCGTGGACGTCCGGTTTTTTCACAGCGCAGGAGGTGGACAGCACGGTCGCTGCGGCGAAGAAGGCCAAGCTGAACGCGCTTTTCATACAGGTGCGCAAGAACGGCGACGCTTACTACAGGTCTGAGACCGAGCCGCGCGGTAGCGGTGTGGCAGCCGACTTTGACCCGCTGGCCGCGGTAATCGAGAAGGCGCACGCGGCGGGAATAGAAGTGCATGCGTGGGTGAACACAGTGCGTATGTGGGCTTCGAAGACGCCCCCGACTGATCCCAAACACGTAGTCAACCGACACCCGGAGTGGATCAACAAGGACGTCAACGGATCAACACGCGCAAGTGAGGGCCTTTACTTGGATCCGGGAATCCCCGAGGCCCGCGAGTACATTGCGTCCGTCATCGAAGAGATCGCGAAAAACTACGAGGTCGACGGCATCCATCTGGACTACATCCGCTACCCGGGCAAGGATTGGGGTTACTCTGATCTTGCGCTCGCGAACTATTTCGCTGCGACCGGGTGCTCGACTCGGCCCAAACCTGACGACCCGAAGTGGCTCCAGTGGAAGCGAGATCAAGTGACCGAACTCGTCAGGCTGATTCGACAAAAGGTCAAGTCCGTGAGGCCCAACGCATTGCTTTCGGCAGCGACTATAGCCTGGGGCGATTGCCCCGCCGTCTTTTCCTCAGCGACACCATATGCGGTCGCGTGCCAGGACTGGAAGAAGTGGCTTGCGGACGGTTTGATCGATGCAAATGTGCCGATGAACTACAAGCAGGAGTCCAGTGCCAAACAGGCTGCCTCGTTCCGGAACTGGCTTCAAGGCTTTGGCAGATGGTCGAGCGGAAAGCCTACCTATGTCGGAGTCGAGGTCCACATTAACCAGGCGGCGGAGACCGTTCGCCAGATCGAGGCGATCCGAAAGGCCGGGCTGGACGGGTTTGTGCTGTTTTCGTTCAACGATACAAAGCGCAGAGATGCCATTGCAGAGGCTGTCGGAGCAACCGCCCTGGGCGGCCAGGCTCGGGCTGGACGGGGCTGCGTGAAAGGATCGTAGCTGTCTTGCTGTCCGAGAGCCGCTTCGGGAAGGTGTGTTCTGGGACTACCGGGGGTCATTTCAGTCTAGCGGGCGGAGACTCCCCGGACACGGTCATCCTGAGCTTGATTCAGGAGCGATCCTTGTGCCGTCTGGATGCCGAAACAAGTTCAGCAAGACCTGATTCCTGCCGAATTGAACTCTCTCCCCTATCGGGTCTCCGAGCCCGTAAGGACTCTTTGAAGGGTTTCGACTGCGGTGTGTGGAAAAAGGTGGCGGAATACAATTCAGGAGGGCTATCATTCTATGCCAAAGGTATTGGTCAGTGACAAAGTTGCCGCGGAAGGCATCGAAATACTCAAGAAGGTGGCTGAGGTCGATGTCAAGACTGGGCTGACCGAAGACGAGCTGTGCGCGATAATCGGGGATTATGATGCTCTCGTAATTCGCAGCAGCACTCAGGTAACGGCGAAGGTGCTGGAGGCGGCGAAAAAGCTGAAGATCATCGGCCGTGCTGGGGTGGGGGTCGATAACGTCGACGTGCCGGTGGCGACGGAGAAAGGTATCATCGTCGTAAACAGCCCCGGTGGGAACACTATCGCGGCTGCTGAGCTGACGGTGGCCATGCTTCTGGCTCTGGCCCGGAACATCCCGCAGGCGTACCACTCAATGCTCGGAAAGGCCTGGGACCGCAGCAAGTTCGTCGGTAACGAAGTCTACAAGAAAACCCTCGGCATCCTTGGTCTTGGTAAGATCGGGCAGGAAGTTGCCAAGCGCATGCAGGCTTTCGGGATGACTGTGATCGCCTACGATCCTTTCATCAACGCACAGGCTGCCGAGCAGATCGGGGTCGAGCTGGTGGAGCTGGACGAGTGTCTGAGGCGCAGCGACTATATCACGCTGCACCTGCCGAAGAATAAGGACACAATCGGTATGCTTGGGGCGAAGCAGTTCGCTATGATGAAGGACGGCGTTCGCATAATCAACGTGGCACGCGGCGGGATCATCGACGACGCTGCCCTGATCGAAGCGCTTAAGTCCGGCAAGTGCGCCGGCGCGGCACTGGACGTATACGTGACCGAGCCGCCGGACTTCTCGAGCGAGCTTTTCAGCCTGCCGAACGTCGTGACGACTCCTCACCTTGGAGCCTCGACCGAAGAGGCGCAGACCAACGTCGCCATAGACGTAGCCGAGCAGATCGTTGATGTGTTCGAGGGACGGTCCGCGCGTAGCGCGGTGAACATGCCTGCGCTCTCGCCTGAAGTCCTGGCTGCGGTTCAGCCCTATCTGCCGCTCGCGGAAAGGATGGCCTCGCTCGCGGCGCAGACTACCGAGGGTCGTCCGTCGCAGATAGAAGTCCGGTACTGCGGCGAAATAGCCGAAATCGACACCGGCCCGATAGGAAGGGCGGTTCTGGTGGGCTTGCTGAAACCGGTTCTGGGCGAAACCGTGAACCCGGTCAACGCCCCGGTCATCGCAAAGCAGCGCGGCATCGAAGTGGTAGAGAGTAAGTCCCCCGATGGTGGAGACTATGCTTCGCTGCTCACCATAAGCGTCAAGACGGACAAGGGCGTGAACGAAATCAGCGGTACGCTTTTTGGTGCTCGTGAGATGCGGGTCGTGCGTATGGGCGGATTCCCGATCGATATCGCGCCCGAAGGCATAATGCTTGTTTCGCCGCACACCGACAAGCCCGGGATTATCGGACAGGTGGGCACCATCCTTGGAAACGAGAACATCAACATCGCCAGCATGCATCTTGGCCGAAAGACGCCGGGCAAGAACGCTCTGATGGTGCTCAGCGTCGATTCGGAAGTGCCGGCGCCCGTGCTGGAGAAGCTAGCGCAGATATCGGGGATTGAGAGCGTGAAGCAGGTCCGATTGTAACGCGCACTTTCAACGACCGGCAGCGGATCAAACGGACGGGCTCGCGGACTGGCCGGCGGGCCCGTCCTTGGTGTTTGAGATGTGGTGTCCCTTTGCTAGACTGGTGCCGCCCGACGTCCGGACGGCTTACAAGATGGACGCGACCGCGGGCATCCTCGGTTCTGTGATGACCGGGTTGACCGCGCCGTTTGTCGCGGTCATCGCGCGCAAGCACCTGCACGCGTCGGCTCTCGAGATCAGCATGTTGTCGATGGCTCCTATGGCGGGCCATCTACTCTCGCTGGTCTGGGCGAACATGATGGAAGGCCGACGGAAGATGCCCTTTGCGCTGTGGTCGTGGGTTGTCGGTCGCTCGCTCCTGGTGCTCTGCTTCTTCGCTACCGAATCCTGGCGGCTGGTGGCGATTTTCTCGGCGATGTATTTCATAGCCTCGATCGCGCAGCCAGCCTATACGGCGCTGATGAAGGAAATCTACCCCGATGCCGACCGGGCGCGCATAATGGGCTATGCTAGAGTATGCACGGTGCTCACCTACGTGGCAGTAACGGCGATCGCCTCGCCGATCGTGAAAGGGGAGTCCTACAGGTACGTATTTCCTCTGGCCGCTGTTTTCGGCGTGGCTTCCGCGTTCAGATTCGCGCGTATACCTGCGAACAAAGCTGACGGCGTCTCCGAGGTTCCGCTGCATCGGTTTGTCGGTAACGGGTTGATGATCCTGTGGGACGATCCCGGGTTCGCCTGGTTCTGTGCTGGGGTCTTCGTTTTCGGGTTCGCGAACTTCCTCGCCACCCCGATATACACCGTCTACCAGGTCGAGATAGGTGTGGACACGACCTGGGCTGGGGTCTATTCGATAATTGCTGCTCTCACCATGACCGCCTCTTACTTCTACTGGGGCCCCTATACAGACCGCAGAAGTCCGCAAGTTGTTCTGGCGGTTCAGACACTCTGCTATGCAACGATACCACTGATCTACTGTTTCGCTACCAATCCCTGGATGCTTCTGCCGGCTATGGTTGTGAGCGGGGTTGTCAACGCGGGACTGGAGCTTTCATACCTTACCGGCGTCCTGCATTTCGCCCCGGAGGATCGGGTGACCAGCTATCAGGGGGTGTTCCTGAGCCTGATGGGCGTTCGAGGGATGGTGGCTCCGCTGATCGGGGCAACGCTCCAACAATCGGGGGCGCTTTCGGCACGGGCGATCTTCTTGATGTCTGCCGCGCTGATGGTCATAAGCGTTGTTGTTCAAGCGATCGGCATACGCAGGTACGGCAGCGAGCGCGCGAGCGCCCGGGCTTGAGGAGCAGGCGGCGTTCGCTCAGGCTGGAGCTTCGTCGTGTCGGCTTGCCTGCCTCAGTCATGTACAAAACGTCGTCGCGATGGACACGTTTTCGGCGATTCTCTTACTTTGTTGAAGTGCGTCGAATCGTCGAAAGCGCCGGGTTTGCGTTCTGTTGCAACAACCCGATGCCAGGTCGGCCCCGGCTCTGAGCAAAGCTGACGTTGACAGCGGCGCCCGGTATCGCACCGGGTGTGGAAACCGGCTTGGCCCGGACCCGTGCTGTTGGTAAACCGACTCTGGCGGGTGCACCACTACGATGCCAGGTCCTTAAATGCCGCGTATGCCTGATCCGCTCCGGGAGCGGGCATCGGCTGGTAGGTTTCCAGCTCAAACGACCGTCGCACTATCTCGCGAATCTCTTCCAGAGATTCGACACATCCGGTTCCCATTGCCTGGACAAGCACGTTGCCGGTTGCAGTTGCCTCGACCGGTCCCGCCACCACTTTGCGACCGGTCACATCCGCCGTGAGCTGCGAGAGCAGCTTGTTCTGCGTTCCGCCGCCGACGATGTGGATCGGCTCGTGCTTTCTGCCGAGCATTTCGTCCAGATCCTCGATAGTCGCGCGGTAACGCAGAGCGAGGCTGTCGAGCACACACCGGATAATCTCGCCTTTGGAGTCGGGCACGCTCTGGCCTGTGTCACGGCAGAAATCGCGTATTCGCTGGGGCATGTCGCCGGGCGCCAGGAACACCGGGGCGTCTGGGTCGATGATATATCTGAATGGCTCGGATTCAGCGGCCATCTGCGTGAGGTCGGCGTACGAAAGCTCCTCACCTGCGTCGGCCCAAGTCCGCCGGCACTCCTGCACGATCCAGAGGCCCATGATGTTCTTAAGAAATCGGAACGTGCCGCATACGCCACCCTCGTTGGTGTAGTTCCTCTCGTAGGATGCATTGTTGATCAACGGCTCTTTGAGTTCCACGCCCATCAGCGACCACGTGCCGGAGCTCAGGTAAGCGTGGTTCTCTCCGGTCGCGGGCACCGCGGCGACAGCGCTTGCCGTATCGTGACAGCCCGGCGCAACCACCGGGATCCCTGCTCCCGCGCCCAGCTCCTCAACAACGCTCGCGTGCAGCGGGCCGACTATGGTTCCGGGCTGGACCAGCTTCGGGAATATGTGCCGCGGAAAACCAAGCTTTTCGGCCATGTCGCGCGCCCAGTCCTTCGTTCGGGGATCACACAACATCGTGGTTGTTGCGATCGTGAACTCGCCGACCTTAGCGCCGGTGAGCCAGTAATTGAACAGGTCCGGTATCATCAGGAGCGTCGAGGCATGCTTCAGTGCTGTTGAACCCGACTCGACCATCGAATAGAGCTGAAAAATCGTGTTGAGCTGCATGAACTGGATGCCGATACGTTCGAATATCTTCTCGCGGGGGATGATGCGGAAGACCTTTTCCATAACGCCGTTGGTGCGGCTGTCGCGGTAATGGAACGGAAGCATCAGCAGCTCTCCGTCCTCGCCCAAGAGGCCGAAGTCGACCCCCCAGGTGTCGACACCGATCCCGTCGATCTCGCCGTCCGTTTCTTGCAGGGCCAGCCTTATGCCGTGCTTGATGTCCGCAAACTGTCGAAGCACATCCCAGTGAATGTGCCCCAGCACGCTCACAGGTCCGTTTGGAAAACGATGCACTTCGTGCAGATGCAGTCGGTTGTCTTTCAGCACGCCCAGTAGTGCGCGTCCGCTCTCCGCGCCGAAATCCAATGCGAGAAACTTGCTGTCTCTTGCCATTCGTTACGCCCCTCTGGCTGTCAGCTTTCACCCGTCAGCCGTAAACCGATCGCTGAGAGCTGACGGCTTGCTACGCTCCGAACTTCTCCTGAACGCCCATCAGCTGTGTTATTAACTTCATC
>JBMFPI010000126.1:0-9237 GCA_049969195.1 Armatimonadota bacterium | reverse complement strand
ATGGGCGCTTATGTAGGCGAAAGCAAAGTGGGCTATCTGACGCTCAAGATCGATAATGCGGAGTTGGACGGGACAAAAGGCTTCAGGATCGCCAGCGCGGTGAATACCCGACTGACCGTTCTTGGGGTCGATTTAAGGCAGGAGGTCACTACGGTCATCCTGACCGACTCTGAGTATAACCCGGTCTACGAAGAGTTCACAATGTCCAGCGGCGGCAAGACAACCAGCGTCACCGCCAGGTTTACCAAGAAGTCGGTCGAGTGTGTCGTTTCCTCCGGGGGAAGAACGTCCAGAAAGACGATATCCATACCTGAAGGCGTGAGCTTGGTAGGGGACGCTATGTTTGCTACGCTTGACAAGGTCCCGCAGGTCGGCACCGAATACCGGATGCACTATTTCAACCCTCTCACTCTGGCGATCGAAGGCCTCACGGTAAAGGCCGAGCGGCGGAAAAGGATAGAGGTTGGCGGAAAAGTCTACGACGCGTTTGTGTTGTCCAACGTGACTCCCATGGGATCAATGACCATTTGGCAGGACGAGACGGGGGAAGTTCTCAGGGTCGATGCGATGATGGGCATTGCGATGGTCAAGGAGACGCGCGAACAGGCGACCGCGGGTCTTGGCGGCACGATTGAGGACTTCGCGGTTCGCACACGCGTCAGGACGGATAAGCCGATCAGATCACCGCGCGAGGCCGCGACGCTCGATGTGATCCTGGTCGGGCTTGACGACCCGGAGATGGCCATAAGCGACACACGGCAAAAGGCTGCGCCGGTCAAGGGGAGGCCGGGCTCGGTCAGGTTCCGGGTGACGGCGTCGAAGTTTGACGCGCGGCGGTCTGTGATGTTTCCTGTGAAGAAGGCCGGGTTCGACGAGTACCTGGCGCCGACAGCCTACGTGGACAGCGATTCTCCAGCGGTCAAGAAACAGGCTGCAGAAATCGTCGCCGGCACCAGCAAGGCCTGGTCGGCTTGTTCGAAGATCAGGAAGTGGATACACGCTAACCTTAAGGTGCGCGCGGATATCGGGATTACCCGTTCTGCGAGCGATGTGCTAGAATCTAAATCAGGAGTCTGCAGGGACTTCGCAACACTGTTTGCCGCCCTGGCGCGGGCGGTCGGAATTCCTGCGAAAGTCGTTTCGGGGATCCTGTATCTCGATGACGGGTTCTACTACCACGCCTGGGTCGAGTGCTGGGTGGGGCAGTGGGTTCCGTTTGACGCGACTATGCCGACGGATTTCGTGGACGCCACGCACATAAAGCTGGCCGAAGGTGACGCAACGACAATGTTTGCCCTGGCCAAGGTGATAGGCAGTTTAAGCGCGGAGGTGAAGTAGCCATTCTCGCAAAGGATTTTCTGACAGTGGGAGTGTTCCTCGTAGTTGGGATCGCGTTCGTCGTGATCACGCTCTTGGCGTCGCTCATTTTTCGGCCTCACAAGCCGGTCGGCCAGAAACTGGACACCTACGAATGCGGCGAGGTCCCCTGTGGGCCAGCCTGGCTGCAATTCAGAGTCGGCTACTACCTCTACGCGCTCATATTCCTGATATTCGACGTGGAGGCCGTTTTCGTTTTTCCGTGGGCGGCAGGTTTGCTGGGGTTCTCCAGGACGCGCGCACTGGCGGTGCTGGGACTCGTGGACATGGTAATCTTCGTCGGAGTGCTGGCTGTGGGACTCGTATACGCGTGGCAAAAAGGGGTACTTGAATGGAGATAGAGCGGCCCATCGACCGCGTTTTCGACTACGTGGAACAGATCCCCGGCGGGGCAATACTGACTACTACGGTTGACAGGGTGCTCGAATGGGGGCGCGAGTCCTCGCTGTGGTATTTTGCATTTGGGCTGGCTTGTTGTGCGATCGAGATGTTGATGGCTGCCGGCGCCGCAAGGTTCGATCTCGACAGGTTCGGTATGATGTTTCGGGCAACCCCTAGACAGTCGGACCTGATGATCGTGGCAGGGACCGTGACCAAGAAGATGGCCCCGCGTGTGAAACGGCTCTACGAGCAGATGTCGGAGCCGAAGTACGTAATCGCTACCGGAAGCTGCGCGAACGCCGGTGGGCCCTTTGCAGACTCTTATGCGGTTCTGAAAGGCGTTGACCTGATCATCCCGGTGGACGTCTACGTTCCGGGCTGCCCGCCTCGGCCCGAGGCGCTCATATTCGCCGTTCAAAAGCTCAAGGAGAAGATGCGGGATCAGGTGCGGCAGAAGCACGGCTGCGCCGGGTCTTCAACGGCTGAACCGCAGGCAGCAGAGAACTGATAGGCGAAATGTCCGAACTCATTGAGAAAGCAATTCGAGACTCGTTCCCCGAAGCCGTTCGTGAGGCCGTCGAACTCGACGGGGTTCTGAACGTCAGATTGGAGTCGACCGCACTCGTCGGTGTCTGCGAGCTTCTGCGGTCGAGTCCGGAGCTCGGGTTCGACTACCTCGCCGACATTACGGCAATCGATTGGCGGAATCGGATCGAGGTCGTCTACAGGATGACCAACCTTAGGACCAACGCCAAGGTCGTTCTTCGCGTCGATCTCGACAGGGAGAAACCGGAGGTCGATTCTGTTGTTAAGGTTTGGAAGGGCGCGGAGTGGCAAGAAAGAGAGGTCTACGATCTGATGGGCGTGGTGTTCAGAGGGCACCCGGACCTGCGCCGCATCTTGCTGCCGGAAGATTGGGAAGGCTACCCTTTGAGGAAGGACTATGTCATCCCGGATTAAGACAGACCTGGTCGAGATAAACATGGGTCCTCAGCATCCGTCCACACACGGGGTGCTGAGGTTGGAAGTTACGTTTGACGGCGAGGTAGTCGTTGACGTCAAGCCTGACGTCGGTTACCTGCATCGCGGTATCGAGAAACTCGCCGAGATGCGCACTTACGTTCAATTCATCCCGATCACCGACCGCCTCGACTACCTGTCCTCGATGCTTCAAAATGCTGCCTATGTCGGGGCCATTGAGAAGCTCGGAGGGATTGAGGTTCCTGAGCGGGCCGAATACATCCGCGTGATCATGATGGAGCTTCAGCGGATTGCGAGCCATCTAATCTTCTATGGAGCGATGGGGCTTGATCTGGGCGCCACGACTCCGTTCCTCTACGGGATGCGGGAGCGCGAGGACATACTCGACCTCTTCGAGATGACGTGCGGCGCACGCCTGACTTACAACTATTTCCGACCAGGCGGGGTGTCTCACGATCTCCCGGATGGGTTCGTGGAGAAGGCCAGAGCTTACATAAAAAAACAGCGCGCAAGACTTCCCGAGTACGATGATCTGCTGACTGGCAATCAGATATTCCTCGCGCGCACCCGTGGGATCGGCGTTATCAGCGCAGAAGATGCGGTGAACTATTCCATGAGCGGTCCGACACTCAGAGGCTCAGGCGTGCCCTACGATGTGCGCAAGGCCGACCCGTACTCCGTCTACGACAAGCTGAACTGGAACGTCGCGACTCGACCTGAGGGCGACACCCTAGCTCGGTATCTGGTGCGTATGCAAGAAATCCGGGAAAGCCTGAACATAGTTGAGCAGGCACTGGACATGCTGCCGCCGGGGAAGCTCGAGTGCAAAACGCCGCAGCGTCTGAAGCTCCCTGAGGGCGAGGTCTATCATCACATCGAGTCGTCGAGGGGCGATCTGGGCGTGTACATAGTGAGCGACGGTTCGGACAAGCCCTACAGGCTCAAATGGCGTTCCCCTTCGTTCATCAATCTCGGCGCGCTCAGTGAGATGGCCAAGGGTTGGAAGGTCGCGGATCTGGTCGCCATTCTCGGCAGCTTCGATATCGTCCTAGGGGAGGTGGACCGATAGCCACGAACCTGCACTGACGGCGACGATCTCATACGCCTGGCAGTCAGTGAACTTGAGGCCTTCGTGTTGACAACTGCGAAGGATCGAGCCCCGACGACTCCACAAAGAGGTCGCTGCGATGGTGCGCCAACCCGGCGTTTTCGGCGAATCGAGGGTCCTCAACCAGGTGAGAGAATCGCCGAGGAGGCGTCTATCGCAACAGCCTCACAAAGAAAGGAGGTGACACACATGCGATTGGACGGCAAACTGCTGCGGCCGCTCTTCACCTTTGCCATGGTTGCCCTTGGAACGTACGCGGGCAATCTGGTCGCGCAGCGCTATTTCAGGCTCATAGACAGTTACTTGCGGGGAGAAAGCAGTTGGTTTCTGTGGATACCGCAGACCCCCACACAGTTGACCCGCGCAGACCGAATGTGGCTCCTGGGAGCGTTTCTGCTGGTTGGAGCGATGCTCGCGTTCGTGGTAGAACGGCTCGCGTTCATGCAGATCAACAGGGCCAGCGCCAGGTGGAACACGATGGCGCCTGCCGAAAAACTGTTGTTCTTCGGAGGAATGATGTCCGGTCTCTTGCTCACTGCACTCATAAGGAGCATTCTCGCGCCGCCTGTCTGGTTGACCGGATGCCTTGCGGTTCTGCTGTGCTACGTGTCCGTAGTAGCGTTTGAGAGCCTGAAGGAGCAAATCAGGTTCTACTTTCCGCCTGATACAAGACCTATAAAGGGCGGAGCTGAACGGTCCTGCCGGCCCAAATTGCTGGACACCAACGTCATCATAGACGGCCGGATTGCCGACGTCTGCCGGGCGGGGTTTGTAGAGGGGCCGATCTATGTGCCGCGGTTTGTTCTGGAGGAGCTTCAACAGATAGCCGACTCGGGCGATTCGCTCAAGAGGGCGCGGGGTCGGCGTGGGCTTGATATTCTGAACCAGATGCAGAAAGAGATGGACCTCCAGGTCCCGGATTTCTTTCCGACGGAAGCCAGTGGTGACGTGGACGCTCGTTTGGTAGCTGCTGCGCGCGAGGTTGGTGGCGCGATTATCACGAACGACTACAATCTCAACCGCGTCGCGGAACTCCAGGGCGTCGATGTTCTCAATATCAACGAGCTTGCGAACGCGCTCAAACCGGTGGTTCTGCCAGGCGAGGAGATGCGCGTCACCATCGTTAAGGAAGGTAAAGAAAAGGATCAGGGCGTCGCGTACCTGGATGACGGCACGATGATTGTGGTCGAAGGCGCTAGACGGCTGATCGACCAGACGCTGGACGTGAGCGTCACGTCTGTTCTGCAGACCGTTCAGGGCAAGATGATCTTCGGTAAAATCAAGGAGACCACAGAACCAGGGACTGATCAAGTTGAGGACGGCATCCGCGCTCATACCGGCGGCCGGGTCCGGCGAAAGGTTCGGTAGGGCTGGGAACAAAATATTCTGCGAGGTTGCAGGCAAACCGGTTCTTGCTCACACGCTGGCTGTTTTTGAGTCGTGCGCGGCGATCGAGGAGATCGTGCTTATCGTCAGGCAGGCCGATCTTGAGACGGCACGGGATCTTACCAAACGCTTCGGCCTGGCGAAAATACGATCAATCGTCTGCGGCGGCAAGCACCGGCACGACTCCGTGGCCAACGGGCTGGCCCACGTGACGCTCGACATCGTAGCCATTCACGATGCTGCCCGCCCACTGGTGACGGACGAGATAATCAGGCGCTCGATTGAGGAAGCTGCACGAACCGGTGCGTGTGTGGCTGCTGTGCCGGTGATCGACACAATCAAGTCGGTGGCGGATGGGCGCGTCGAGGCTACCGTTGACCGCTCGAGTCTGTATGCGGTTCAGACACCCCAGACCTTCCGCACTACGCTCATTGTCGACGCCTACGCGCGCGCATACGAAGACGGCTTCTTCGCAACTGATGATGCTGCCCTCGTCGAACGCCTCGGACAGGAAGTGACCGTCGTGCCCGGATCGTACGACAACATCAAAATCACCACTCCTGCGGATCTGGAGGTGGTATCGACGAAGCTCGGAGGCGGGGAGGTGCGGACGGGCATCGGATATGACGTTCACGCGCTTGTCGAAGGTCGGAAGCTTATCCTGGGCGGAGTACAGATCGACTTAGAGAAGGGCCTGGCAGGGCACTCGGATGCCGACGTCGTCGTTCACGCGGTGATGGATGCCCTCCTGGGCGCTGCCTCACTTGGCGACATCGGCAGGCATTTCCCCGATTCCGACCCTCAATACCGGGACATTTCGAGCCTGGAACTCCTGCGGCGAGTCGGCGCGATGCTCTCCGAGGCCGGTTGGCTTGTGCTGAACGTGGATGCCGTTGTAGTGTGTGAAAGACCGAAGATCGCACCGTTTGCCTCGGCAATGTCGGGCCGTATCGCAGAGGCTCTGCGGATCGATGCGAACCGGATCAGCGTGAAAGGTACGACCACCGAGGGCCTCGGTTTCGCGGGTCGTGGCGAGGGCATCGCCTGCCAGGCGGTGGCAGCAATCCGCCGGCCGTAGGCAGCACAGAGCCGGGACCGGGCGGATACGGTGGTTGTTGCGATAGAGCGCGCCAATCGGGATATCCCGGGGGTCGGGCTGCCGCCATAGGCGCGTTTTCGGCAATTCTCCCATATGGTGAAGGAGCGTCGAGTCACCGAGAACGCTGGGTTTGCGTTCTATCGGGAAGACCTCGTCGCTATTCGAGTTGTCGCGACCCCCGCTATCTGCGATAATTGCTCCGTAAGTTCGGGTCCGCGGCGAGCGGCTCAGAAAGGAAATTTGCATATGGTGGATTGGTCAAATTTGAAGAACCTGGTCAAGGAGGAGATTACCCAACGCGCACAAGAGGGGTGCGACGTTACCGGCTTTGCAGAGAGATTGGAATCCTCGGAAAAGCCTTCCGAGGTGATGGATCTGTATGCCGACCTGCAGCGGCTGCGAGTGAAAGACGATTTCCCCTATGCGGAGCCGTCTCACCTGGGGGGTATCCGGGCGTCCAGGCGAGGCGAATCGCGGCGATGGGATGTGACCGTGGACGATGCGCTCCTCGACAGGGTACACGGTGCGTGGCTCGGCCGATGTGCGGGGTGTATGCTGGGCAAGCCGGTTGAGGGGTGGAGCGAGGAGCAAATTCGCAAATACCTGCAGGGTATGGGCGAATATCCTTTGACCGATTACTTTCCTCCGCCCGGCGAGCAGTTGCCTGAAGGTGTTGAGCGCGCGCCGCATAAACTGTTCTGCCGTGGCCAGTTTCCACACGGGATGGTCGACGACGACACAAACTACACCGTTCTCGGCCTCAAGATAATGGAGGAAAAAGGGCCGGGCTTCACGACCGAGGATGTCGGTTGGATGTGGCTCCAGAATCTGCCGTTCAATTCCGTCTACACCGCGGAACGCCGCGCTTACGTCAACTTGGTGAATCAACTTCATATCGATCAGGTTCCGGTTTACCTGAACCCTTACCGCGAGTGGATCGGTGCCCAAATAAGGGCCGATTTCTGGGGTTACTGCGTGCCGGGCCGGCCGGAGAAAGCAGCCGAGTTCGCTTATCGTGACGCAGCCCTTTCCCACGTCAAGAACGGCATCTACGGGGAGATGTTCTGCGCCGCCGCAATCAGTGCGGCTCTCGCGACGGACGACATCGACGAGATCATCGCTGCAGCGGCAAACGAGATTCCTTCCCACAGCCGCCTTGCTGAGACCGTAGATGACTGCCTGAGATGGCGCAAGGAGTGCTCTACCTGGGAAGAAGCGTTCGCCAGAATGCTGGAGACCTGCTATGGCAAATATAGCTGGGTCCACACCAACAACAACCTGGCAATAGTTCTGATTGCGCTGCTTTACGGATGGCCGGACTTTGAAAAGGTGGTGGGGATATCGGTAATGCAGGGAATGGATGCCGACTGTAACGGTGCTACCGCCGGCAGCATCGTTGGCGCGGCCTTGGGGGCAAAGGCCCTCCCGGGGAAATGGACAGAACCCCTGAACGGCAAACTGGCAACCACTGTGATAGGCTTCCCACTAGCCGACATCGAAGAACTTGCTCGCCGTACGGTGGTGCAGATCCAGAGGTTGTTGCCATAGAACACAAGAGCGGCGCTTTCGGCGATTCGATGCTGCTCAACCGAGCTGAAAAATCGCCGAGAACGCACCTGTCGCAGCAGCCTGTCAAGTGCGGCGGACCGGCGCCCCATCGGGCGCTAAAATCCGCCGCTTCCTATTCCGGGGCAGCGCTTCTCTCGTTACTGTTCGCTGCGCCCGGACTGGAGCGCTTCAAGCCGTTCGAGTATGGTGTTAATCGCGTCGTCCTGAGCCTGCAGGTGGGCTTGTATTTGCTGGGCCTCGTGGAAAGTGGCCTCGGCATCCTTATAAGTCATCTCGGATCGCTTGTCGGCGGCTTGCCCAAGGATATTCTGTCCTACCATAATCACTGAAAGCATCACCAGCTGAATGAAGGTCTGGCTCAGCCATTGAACGAACGTCAGCAGGCCGCCCCGCATAGCTTGCGGCACTACGAGCAGCGCAAGCACCGCGAATGCGTACGCACACCACATGGTCCCGACGGCAGCCGTCAGGGCTACTGCTATGCGGCCGTTGATGCCGACTCGAGCGGCTCGAGTGCTTGGCGGCCCCTGTAGTTTACGGTCCTCAATGTGAGGATGTTTGTGATGATGGAAGCTTACTGTCATGGTGTGTCTCTCCCGTATACAGTAAATGCGATTGCGGTTTCCAACGAACAGGAGGTCCGGCAAACCGTTTAGGTTAAGTCACCTTGATTTCCGCCACCGATGCCGCGACTCGCGTCGGCCGATACGGCCACTTTGCTATGTCTTTTTCGCGCGTGACCCCGGTGAGAACGAGTATTGTCTCGAGACCGCTCTCGATGCCTGCGACGATGTCCGTGTCCATCCTGTCGCCGACCATCACGGTGTCCTCCGAGTGCGCGCCCAGGAACCGCAGCGCGCTTCGCATCATCAGTGGGTTGGGCTTGCCGACGAAGTAAGGCGCGACTCCGGTGGCCTTTTCGATCAGCGCCGCCATCGCTCCGCAGGCAGGGTCGATCCCTTTCTCGCTCGGGCCGGACGGGTCGGGGTTGGTGGCGATGAAGCGGGCTCCCGCGGCTACCAGCCGCACCGCACGGGAGATGCGCTCGTAGCTGTAGTCTTTGGTCTCGCCGAGGACGACGTAGTCGGGGTTGCGGTCGGTCAAGGTGTAGCCAACCTCGTGAAGTGCCGTAGTGAGACCGGTTTCGCCGATTACATACGCCGAACCACCGGGCATCTGCGAATTCAGGAACTGCGCCGTAGCCATCGCCGAAGTGAAAAGGTGGTCAGGTGGGATGTAAAGCCCGATTGCGGCCAAACGATGGTGCAGGTCGCGAGGAGTATACATAGGGTTATTAGTCAGAACAGCAAACCTTGCGCCGGCCTCTTGCAGCCGT
>JBMFPI010000125.1:0-9243 GCA_049969195.1 Armatimonadota bacterium | reverse complement strand
CCCGTGATGGGCATATAAATAGAAAACAACCTTATCCACAACGAGAGGAGAAATATGTCGAGCGTAAAGGGAACAAGGACTGAGAAGAACCTTCTGGCGGCTTTCGCCGGGGAATCGCAGGCACGAAATCGGTACACCTACTTCGCCAGCCAGGCAAGAAAAGAGGGCTACGAGCAGATAGCCGCAATCTTTGAGGAGACCGCCAACCAGGAGAAGGAGCACGCCAAGCGATTCTTCAGCCTGCTCCAGGGAGGCGATGTAGAAATCACCGCGACATACCCTGCTGGGGTCATCGGCAACACGCTGGAGAACCTGAAGGCCGCTGCTGCCGGTGAAGGTCTTGAGTGGGGCGTTCTGTATCCCGACTTTGCAAAAGTGGCGCGAGAAGAGGGTTTCAACGCCGCGGCCCTGCTTTTCGAGAACGTATCCGTTGCCGAGAAGTACCACCAGAAGAGGTATCTGGACCTGGCAGCGAACCTCGAAGCAGGGCGCGTTTTCAAGCGCGAGGAGCCCGTGGTGTGGCGCTGCCGCAACTGCGGATATATCTATGAGGGCACCGAGGCTCCCGCCGCTTGTCCCGCGTGCGCGCATCCGCAGGCCCACTTCGAGCTGCTGGGCGAGAACTGGTAGAGCTGCATCAAGAGGCGGTGGCAGAAATGCAGTCTGTTGAAATCAAACCCCGAATATACTGGGTCGGGGCAATCGACTGGAACGTACGCGACTTCCACGGCTACTCCACGCCCGCCGGGAGCACCTACAACGCGTACCTGTTAGTCGACGAGAAAATCGCTCTCTTCGACACCGTCAAGAAACCTTTCAAAGCCGATCTGGTCAGGCAGATATCGCAGGTTGTCGAGCCCTCGAGGATAGACTACATAGTCGTAAACCACGTCGAGCTCGATCACTCAGGCGCGCTGCCGGAGATCGTCGAGTTAGTAAAGCCGGAGAAGATCATCTGCTCGCCCAACGGCAAGAAGGCTCTGCTGGCGCACTTCCATCGCGAAGACTGGCCATATGAAGTGGTCGAGACCGGCTCGAAAATTGGTCTGGGCTCCAAGACGGTTCGGTTTATCGAGACACGGATGCTGCATTGGCCCGACTCTATGATGAGCTACGTCGAGGAGGATAAGCTTCTCGTCTCGCAGGACGCGTTCGGGCAGCACTGGGCAACGAGCGAGCGGTTCGATGACGAGGTGGAACAGGGCGAGCTGATGTATCAATCGGCGAAGTACTACGCCAATATCCTCTTGCCCTACTCGTCGCTCGTGCAGAAGCTCCTAGCAGATGTACGTGCGAGCGGCATTCAGATCGATATGATCGCGCCGGATCACGGGCTGATCTGGCGGTCCGACCCGGGCAAGATAGTCGATGCCTGGGACCGGTGGAGTCGGCAGGAAACCCCCTCCGCCCCTTCCGGAGAGGAGGTTCGAGGAAGGTTGAGGGCCCTCGTGATATACGACACGATGTGGCAGAGCACCGAGGCGATGGCTCGCGCGGTGGCGGACGGGATTCAGGAAGAGGGCGTCCCGGTCAAGTTGATGAGCCTTGATGCGGTCCACCGCGCCGATGTGATCACCGAATTGCTCGATTCCAGGGCGATTGTGCTCGGCTCGTCGACCATAAACAACCAGATGCTTCCGCGGATGGCGGACATTCTGTGCTATATGAAGGGCCTTCGTCCTGCGCCCCGAATCGCTGCGGCGTTCGGAAGCTACGGCTGGAGCGGTGAAGCCGTCAGGCATATCAACGCCGCGTTCGAGGAAATGAAGTTTCGGGTGATCGACGAGGGGCTGCGCGTCCAGTACGTGCCGACCGCCGATGATCTGGCCCGCTGCGGGGAACTCGGGCGCAAGGTTGCGCAAGCTGCCAGAGGCAGCGAGGCGTAGCTATTCTAACGAACGCAAGGAATCTGCTCCTGCCCAACCGGCCAGAAGCAGATTCCTTGTTGCGTTCGGAACGATTGGGGTACGCTCTCAGACCGCAGCCTTGTCCGTCCCCCCGGATTCGGACTCGGCGGTGAGCTTGACCGCCCTGTAGCCGCCGCGGAGGTAATCCCTCAACCACAGCACGCCGAACACGACGATGAGAATTGCCGGCAATACCGCCACCCACTGGAAGGAGATCGACGCGGCCTTCTGGAGGACCTCCGGGTTGTCCACCGTGGTGTGCATACTATGGGCATAGAGCCTGACGTAGTGGTCAAAGATGGCGCCAAGCGCGGGCATTGTGACCAATATCGACAGGTTGCCTGCGGTCCCCATTAAGCCCATCAGAAATGCGCCTCCCTTTGGGAACTGCTCCGAGGCAACCGCGAGCATGGTAGGCCACATGTAGCATATGCCGAAGCCGAACACAGTTGCTGCCAGGATACCGGTAAGCGGTGAGTTTGCGACGCTTAGCATCAGCAGCCCCGCCCCCGCTAGCAGTGACGAGAACCACATCAACCCGACCGGCGAGAGCTTGTGCGCGAGCCCTCCAGCGAAATGCCGGAAGACGAACATAAGGGCGCTCCAATAGACTAGCAGTAGCACGCCCTTCATCTTGACCGTGTTTTGCAAGAAGACCTGGATCCATTGGCCCGTTGTGAGCTCTGTGGTAGCTGTGAACCACATGCAGATCCACCACACGACAAAGAGCGGCTTGAGGGCCTCAGCGAACATGGCTTTGTCGCTGACCCCGGCCGCGACTCTCTCGGTTGCGGGGAACTTGATTGAAAGCGCCATGATGCCGTAGACAAACGCCGGAAGAATGATCACGGCCTGCTTGATCTGCCATTGGACGTGATACCGGCCCAGGGCAACAGCGATAAGCCCGCCGATAATGAGACCGCCAGGCCACCAAGCGTGCAGGACATTGAGCTTGTGCGTCTTGTCGTCGGGGTATAGCGTAGCGATCAGAGGGTTGATAGTTGCTTCGATGAAACCATGAGCCAAACCCACCGACAGCATTCCGATCCACAGCACCCAGAAAAGCGGAATTGCCTTGCTTATGGGCAGGGTGTAGATGATGATCAGTGCGCCGCCGATGTGCAGGAGGGACGCAAGCGCCAGGAGCCGCTTCATCCCCACCCAGTCGCACATAGGTCCGCCGACGAAGTTCGCTATGGCGAGACCGAGAAACGCCGCCCCCACCGCGGCGCCAACGAGGGCCCCCGAATGCTCGGCCGGAAAAAAGGCCTTCAGGTTGCCCAAGATGTCCGTGCGGATACTGAACACCATTCCCCCCGTGGCGAGCGCGATCACGCTCACCACAAATAGCTCCGTCTTGTTCACGTGCTCTACGGAAACAGCTTCATTACGCAAGGTCATCTCTCCCTGATAGAATAGTCTTTAGGGCAAATCGAACCTTCCGCCCACGTTAATCCGTTATTTCACCCGGCCAATATCGTAATCCTTCTAGGATTCCAGTGCAACCGGCCCGACGGTAGGTTGTTGCGATGGGCGAGTCTGCGACGATTCCTACACCTGGTTGAGGAGCGTGGAATCTCCGAAAAGCCCGGGTTTGCGTTAAATCGCAACAACCTCGTAGAATAATGGCGCGCGCTCTGTGGGTCGCAATGTTCCGCCGGGGCATCCTCCGGCATGTCGGCCTACGCACGTGGAGCGGGTTAACATTCTATGAGAATAGCCAGTTTCAATGCCAACTCGATTCGCAGCCGGCTGTATGTGATCCTCGACTGGATCCGCAAGAACAGCTGCGACGTGTTGTGCGTGCAGGAGACCAAGGTTACCGACGACGAGTTCCCTGCTGACGCCATAACACAGGCAGGCTATCACGTCGTTTTTACAGGCCAGAAGTCTTACAACGGCGTCGCGATCATCTCAAAGGTGCCTCCCGAAAACGTTCGTAAAGGTCTCGGGCGTATGCCTGAGGACCAGGAGGCCCGGCTGATCAGGGCGAGCTTTAGCGGTATAACGGTTGTCAACACCTACGTACCTCAGGGGACCGCCGTCGATTCCCCACGCTTCCAGTACAAGCTGGAGTGGATCAGAGGGATGCGCCATTACTTCGAGCGCGAGTTCACGCCAAACGACCCGATAGTCTGGCTCGGCGACTTCAACGTCGCGCGGGAACCGATCGATGTGTATGACCCGGACGGACTCTATGGAAGCGTGTGTTATCATCCCGACGAGCACGCGGCCCTGGATTACGTCGTCGAGTGGGGGTTTGTTGACGTCTTCCGCAAACACCATCCCGGTGAGCCCGGGCATTATACGTTCTGGGACTACCGCGTCCCTAACTCATTCAAGCGCCGGATGGGATGGCGGCTTGACCATATCTGGGCGACGCGTCCGCTCGCGGAACGCTGCTCGGACTGCTGGATCGACACCGAACCGCGGGGACTGGAGAAGCCGTCGGATCACACGTTCATAGTTGCGGATTTCGACGTGTAGGGACCCGAAATAGCACAGCCCAAGTCGGATAGAATCAGGGCAAGCGGGCTGTAGCGATAGGCGCGTCTTCAGCGATTCTCGCGAGACGTTTCAGTTTCCCGGGAATTACGTCATGGTGAACTTGTTTCGGCATCCAGGCGCCGCAGGGATGGATCCTGAATCAAGTTCAGGATGACGGGGTCTAGGCGTTTGCGAAATGCGCGCCGTGTAATGAGCGAGCGCCGGCGGAGGAGCGTGCGGCGGGCTCCTCGCGCCGGCCCCGGACATCCCAGCCAAGGCCTTCGGTTGATCAGCCTTCGATATTGACCTTTTTGGCTTCCCGGACCTCAGCCTTGGGCATGGTCACCTCCAGAATGCCGTTTCTGTAGGTGGCCTTGACATCGTCAGGCTTGATCTCCGCCGGGAGTGCATACGACACGTTGAACGCGCCGTAGGATTGCTGCCGGATATGATAGGACTCTCCCGGCTTCTCCTCTTCGATCTTCCGCTCGCCACTGATGGTGATGCGGTCCGCAGTGACATCTATGTCGATGTCATCTTTCTCCAGGCCGGGCAGCGTGGCCGAGAGGATCAGCTCCTTATCGGTCTCCCGAAGATCAACTTCAGGAGTGAACTCCAGCCTCGCTGGCCGTAGCCTCCACGGACGCATCAGCGGGAACGGAGACATGAAGAAGTCCCGGAACATCCTTTCCATTTCCTGGAAGGTGTCCCACGGATCCCATCGCTGCAGCTCGCCGGTTTCCTTTTTCGCCAGAGTCTTTCCGCGTGCCATCTTCCTCACCTCCGTGCGTGTTGTTTCTCAAATCTCCATTCGCCTTATACCCCACATGCCGCCAGGATAAACATAAAATTGCAGCAAGTAATGACTAGTGACTTGCTATCAACGTGCTCATAGCACTTCACACGAAGCGCTAGGCCACATAGACAGCTCAGTATAGCGGGAATCGCGTCATGCTGAACCTCCATCTGCATTCAGGCGAACCACTGATCGATACTGAATCAAGTTCAGGATGACGGGCTCCGAGGCGTTTGCGCCGGAAAGACTGAACTCCTACAGCCGGTTTTACGCTGAGGCAGTGGCCGGGTTCCACCACCCGACAAGCGCGCACTGCGCTCAACTCCCGCAGTGTGACAGCCTGCCCGAAAGCTTGACACCTCAGCCCTCTGCGTGTTATACGGTAGTATGATACTACCACTCTCGGGGGCAATCATGTTTAGCCGCTTTCTCATGTGTCTCACGCTCGCAGGCGTTATGCTCTCTCTGTGCTGTCCTTGCCCGGCTTCGGTTTTATGCGAGCCGATTTCTCAGTGCGAGGAGATCGACTGGATACGGTACACTGTTCCGCTCCCCAAGTCGATCCATATCACGGGCAAGGCTTTGGTATCGAAGGGATCGGTGTCGGTGATCGCACCCCCTGGACAGGACCTGGTGGTCGATCAGGCCGTCGACGAACTGAACTGGTTGTTAGGCGGCCCGTGTACCGGCCAGCCGGAGTTCACCATACGGCTGGAGCTGGGCGGACCCGAATCGGCGAAGCTTCGAACACTGAAGAACTCAAACCAGGCGTACTCAATCGTCCCTGCGGGCGAAAGCGAGCTAAGACTGTCGGCTCTCGCGCCTCCCGGGCTATATTACGCCGCCAAAACGCTTCAACAGCTCGCGGCCGCCAGGTCGACGGCAGACAGGTTGTTCATCCCCATCCTGAGCGTTACGGACTGGCCTGACCTGGAGGACAGGGGGCTCTGGGGATCCGACAACTTCGCCAACATCGAATGGCTCGCGGACCGAAAGATGAACTGGATGGAACAGATATCCGACCAGTTCGTCGATATGAAAACCGGGGAGCCCGTCGCGCGGCTGAAAGGTGACCGCGAACCGCTGATTACACAGGCCCCTCAACGCGCAATCAAGTTTGTCCCCGTAATACTGCACCTGGAGCAGTCGTCGAATAAAGGCCCGATCCAGCGCTACCCTCAGATCAAAGGAAAGAGCCTGCACCAGGGCGTCATGTGCTACTCTCAGCCCAAGACCGTGGAGATCATCTCCGAATGGATCGCCCAGCTCGCAAGTTTGCCGCACGTCGATGAGGTAGACGTATGGATGTCGGAGAATCTGGGAGGGGTAAAGGGCTGCCAGTGCAGACTCTGCGCGGCCAAACAGGTCGATCCGATGGTCCTGGAGGCAAGAGCTATCGTCAGAGCGTGGCGGATGGCTCAGAGTCGACTGGGCAGACAGATCGGCTTACGATTGCTGACAAGCGAGGCCACCGAGGATTTCAACACCACCATCATCTCCGAGCTGCCGCCCGAAGTCAAAGTTATCTACTACCACAGCCTCAAGACGTACACGTGCGACAAGCGGCCGATGATGCCCGACTACCTGGTGGAGTTCGCGAAGCACGGGCGCTGGATTGCCACCTGCCCGAACGTTTCGGCGATTGTCGGATACGTGCAGCCTTTTGAGAGTGCGCAGTTCGTCCGCTATAGAGCGGCCGAGCTTGTGCGCAATGGGGCAGGAGGAGTGCTGGGGTATGCCACGCCGCTGATTCGAGTCTGCCGGTATAATGTCGAGGCGCTCGCGGAATATACGTGGAACCTTAACGGCAGATCGACCCGGGAGTTCGCGTTCTCCTGGGCAGTGCGCAATGGGATCAAGGACCCCGAAAAGTTCGCCGACTTCAGGGAGATCATAGGGCCGATTGAATGGCACTATAACGGCGGCGACTGGCCCATGAGAGCTCTTCACAGGCGCCTGGTCCCGTCGCTGGAAGAGATGCTAAAGCGCGGGCTGCTACCGCCGTTCGGATATTACATAGACGGATTCGTCAAGTGCCCGTTTGGGGCGTACTCGGCCCCGTCCCAGTTGAAAAAGGACGTCGAGTCGGCGGAGAAAGCGCTCGCGCTCGCTCGCGAGATCGGCATCGAGGAGTTCATTCAGGAAAGCCGTGTAGCGCAGGGGTATATCGTCGCTCTGGATGCGTTGTACGAACTCAGCAAGATCGTGCACGACGGCAGGATCGCGCCCGAGGACAAGCCGGCGGCACAGAAGTATTTTCAGGCATACGTAGACGGTTTCCGGCAGTCGATCGACGCTCTGACAAAATGGAACGCGCTCTTCTTCCCTCCTGAACCAGGCAGCCGGGCCGTTGAGAAACCGAAGCCTGCGGCGGAGTGCGAGATACTTGTCGAGCGGATGATAAAGACTGCGAGCGAGCTCGGGGTTGTAGTGAAGTGAGCTGGATAAGCCGCTGCCGTATTCTCATAGAGCTTCTCCTGCTGGGTATAGTTTCGGGCTCATCGGGCGAACCAGCGTTCCTTGCATCCGGCGAAGCGGTCCCGACGAACCGGATGCTCTTCGGGGTAAACCGCCCGTGGCCGATGTCGGGGCAGAAACTCGATGATCCCGAGCTCTTGCGCGCGCTGCGTGCTCTACACGTCGGAGCACTGCGGTTTCCAGGCGGAACGGTAGGAAGCTTTTGGGACCTCGCCGCAGGCAGGTTCGTGCCCGAGGCCGACATCAACGGCTTCGGGTTTGCGAGGTGGGCAGCGCAGTACACGCGTGCCGCCCGGGAGATCTCTCGCCTTCCGGCAAACCAGTTCGGGATTCAGGCATTCGACAAGCTGGCAAGACAGATATGTGCCGGGGTGTGCTGGGTCGTGAACCTGGCCACCCTCTCGGGCGAACACGAGGCCGAGGCGATCTCCCATATGAAGACCTGCGGCGTGGAACTTTCGTACCTGGAACTGGGAAACGAATACGATATGGGCCTTTTCAGGCGTGTGATGCCGAAGGTGTCCGACTATATTTCTAGATCGCATTCCGTCGTCGAAAGGGCTCGGCACCTGTTTCCGAAGGCAAGGATAGCCGTGTGCGCTAGCAGGGTTGATCTCGGCGCCGAGGAGCACGTAGTCGAAAAGCAGAAACCGTCGGACGAGCGCACTCGGCGCTGGAACGAGGATCTGCTTAAGTACCGAGACACCTTTGACGCCTGGGTGGTACACGACTACGGCCTCGGGCTTAATTTGCTCAGGAAACTATCCGAAGCAGATCGTCTCAGTGCGGTGCTGGCGTACCCGCAGGCCTCGCTCGGCGCCATTGCCTCTACCATCCGAACCAGATATAGCGGCGTGCCGGTATGGATTACCGAGTACAACGCAGCATTTCACGGACTGAACAGGGAAGAGCCGTCCAGGCGCGATTCAGCCGCTGCTTTCCTTGAGAACATGAAAAACTCCGGATTGCATGCGCTGATGGTAGCTGGTTACATCCTGAGTGCTGTCGAGGACGCCGACATCTACAAAGTGTTATGCTATCACAGCCTGTCGGGCATGGACGGTTTCGGCATTACCAAGTTCAATGGGAATGAACCGGGCACGCGGTGCCTGGTTAATGCATCGGCCCAGGTTTTCGCACACGTCGCGTCGGTTGCGACGAATTCCTCTCAGATGGCTACCGCCAGAATCGACAACAATCCGAGCCTGGGACTGAACCTGTTGGGCCGCAATGATCTGAAAGCTCTGCAGGCGGCGGTGTTTCTGTCGAATAGTAGGGTCAGCTATGTGGTTCTTAACCGTTCAGCAAGGGCGGCTTCGGTCGCCCTGAGCGTTCCCGACGGCTTCGGCAAGGCTGTAAGAACGGTCTACGTAGCCGGCGGCCCGCCCAGGCCTCTACCCTGGTTCGGCCTGCCTGAAGCCGAGGCGGAACTGCCGTGGCCCGGGCCGATGAAGCCCGAGACGACGTCGTTAGACATCACAACCGACCGCGTGGAATGCGAGGTGCCGGGGACCGCGCTCGCCATCGTCGAGCTCTGCCGTGTAGAGCGTGGCGATCCGGTTCGCTGATCCCGCG
>JBMFPI010000124.1:0-9299 GCA_049969195.1 Armatimonadota bacterium | reverse complement strand
CGCCGCAGGTGACCGCGACAAGGTCTGCCACCCTGGTATGCGGCGCACAGATATTCGCCGCGGTTCGCGAGCAGATTGTCTCGCAGGCGCGGCTCTCGGGTCGATTCGAAGTCGAACCGTTGAGGCTGCCGCGCGATCAGATTGTCCCCGCGGGCAGACTCGAGATTCGCGTCGGCCGGCCCGGCGCGACCGTTCGAAAAGGCGCCAACACCATCCCGGTATCGCTCTTCGTGGACGGACGCCTGTATTCTACCGTCAACATCTCCGTAAACGTCCGGGTTTTCGCGCCGGTGCTGGTGACGACCACAGCAGTCCCCCGCGGCGCAGAGTTGACGGACGCCAATACGCGCCTCGAAGACAGAGAAGTCACGCTGCTTGGCGAAAACCTTGTATCCCCTCCCCTGGAACCCGGCCTCACAGCGGCGCTTGCGCTCCAGGAGGGAGAGATTCTGCGTACCAGCCACGTACGATCCCGCCCGGCGATTCGCAGCGGAGACAGTGTAACGGTCCTTGTAACTGCCGGTCCGGTGCGCCTGAGCGAGAGAGGCGCCGCAGCCCAGGACGGGCGGGTCGGTGAGCGTATCAAAGTTCGTCTCGCAGGTGAGGTCAGAGAGGTCCGTGGGATCGTGCGCACCTCCGGCCTCGTTCACATTGACCTGAATGGAAAGGATTCGTGCGATGCTCAAACACTTTAGCCTAACAAGCGCCGTTTTGATCCTGGCGGCCGCGTGCGCGTTGGGTGACTCGCTCTGGACTTCCTCAGGCGGCACGCTGTTCTCTGACGCCAGGGCCAGAACCGTCGGCGATCTCGTCACCGTCCGGATCGTGGAAGGCGCATCTTCGACCCAAAAGGCAAGCACCGACTTCTCTAAAGACATGAAACACTCCAACGAAGCCGGACTGGGGCCCCTGCTCAAGAACATTCCTGAGATAGCATTCAAGTCCGGCCAGAGCGGCAAGGCAGCCGGTGAAACGAAGATCAGCACGAACCTGGTCGCCGTCGTTACCGCAGTGGTCACGAAGGTGCGAGACAACGGCAATTTGGAGATAGAAGCGCAGCGGGAGGTCGTAACTAACTCTGAAAAGCAGCAGATTACTCTGAGCGCCGTCGTGCGCCCGCAGGACATCGCGGCTGACAACAGCGTCGCCTCGACAAGCCTAGCGGAGGTGCAAATAAAATACTCCGGCAAGGGCGCGATTGGGGATCGTCAGAAGGAAGGCATCATCAGCAAACTGCTCCGCTGGCTTTTCTAGACGGTGAGGAAAGCGATGGGATTCAGATCGACGATAACGATATTGCTTACAACCGCGCTCGCAGCCGGGGTCGTATGCGGGGATCAGACGCTGCGGATCAAGGACATCGCCCGCATCGAGGGAGCCCGCAGCAACCAGCTATACGGCTACGGCCTTGTAGTCGGCCTGGACGGCACAGGGGACACGCAGCAGACGCTATTTACCACCCAGACAGTGGTCAATATGCTCCAGAGGCTCGGAGTAAGCGTTCCGCAAGGGAAGATCAAGGTCAAGAACGTCGCGGCAGTCATGGTCACTGCTGACCTGCCGCCGTTTCTCAGGCCTGGAAGCAAGATCGACGTAGTGGTGTCCTCCATAGGTGACTGCCGCAGCCTGCAGGGAGGAACTCTTCTGCAAACCCCGCTTCAGGCAGCCAACGGTCAGGTGTATGCCGTCGCGCAGGGCAGCGTTTCCGTAGGAGGCTTCACAGCCGGCGGCGCAGGCAACACCGTCACGAAGAATCATACCACTGTCGGACGTATCCCGGACGGCGCCATAATCGAACAAGCCGTTCCGACCTCGCTTGCCACTGACGGCTATGTCCATGTTCTGCTCAACAACCCGGACTTTACAACCGCCGTGAGAATAGCGAGGGCAATCGAACAGAAACTGGGCCAGGGCAGTGCCGCAGCGTTGGATGCCGCGACGGTCCAGGTGAAGGCGTCCGATGTCCGCGACACGGCTTCCCTCATCTCAGACATATCCGAGCTTACCGTCGCCCAGTCTGAGACTGCCCGGGTTATCGTTAACGAGCGTACTGGGACAGTAGTGATCGGGGGGCCGGTCCAGATTTCTCCCGTCGCCGTAGCCCACGGAAATCTCAGCGTGGAAGTCTCCACCGAGATTCAGGTATCGCAACCGGGCGCGTTGTCGGAGGGCGGAAGCACTGTGGTAGCCCCACAGACAACGGTCACAGCCAAAGAGGAGTCTCCGAGGCTGATGAAGCTTCAACCGGGCAATACTCTGGAAGAACTGGTGCGGGCGCTGAACGCGCTGCGTGTGACACCGCGCGACATCGTGGCCATACTGCAAGCCCTTAAGCAGGCAGGAGCTCTGCACGCAGAGCTCGAGATAATCTGAGCGGGTGCGCCCGGCGGGCATTATCCGCCGGGGCGCCTCTAACTAATCGATAATCCATCCGTTCGACAGCAATGCGAAAGCAAACCGGATCCGAATTGGAGGTCGGCAATCAATGAGGGTTGAGACCACGAACGGAATCGCTCACAACGAACCTGCCGACAAGCAGAACATCGCCTTAAAGAAGGCGTGTGGAGAGTTCGAAGCTTTGCTGGTTGGTCAACTGCTCAAGAGTATGCGAAACACGGTTCAGGAAAGCGACCTGTTCGGATCGCGCGAAAAGGAGAGCATTTTTCGCGAGATGCTGGACGACGAAATCGCACGCGAGGCGTGTCGCTCAGACACACTCGGACTGGCCAAGCTCCTGTACGCGCAGCTATCCCAGGGACCTGCTCGCGGTCGAGGCCCCGAATCCGCCGAGAAGTGATTGTGGACTAACCGCGCACCACTATCGCGGACCAACGAAAGGACGTGAGACCTTGCGGGTATCGAATGCCCAGATTCAAAAAGTGCTTGAGGTTCACCTTCACAGATGCCGCACCACCGGCCATCTGCCTGCCTGCGCGCCCCGGCCGTCTTCGGAACAACTGGTGCTCTCTCCTCGGGCCGCAGCGATCCAGATCGTGAAAGAGAAGGCCGCGGCTCTGCCCGAGGTGCGACAAGACGTCGTCCAGAACGTGATACAAAGGCTGCAGTCCGACGCGTACAGGCCGTACAGGCCGGACCCGGACGAGCTTGCCCAGCGCATTCTAAGCGCGAATGTCAGGCTGAAGGGTAAGCAACAATGAACCGCCCCACCGCAGTCGACACGACACAAACCGCCTTCGTTCGGCTGAAAAAATTGCAAGAGCTTCTCAGGCTTGCGCTGGCTCAGCGAGCAATCCTTGTCGAGGGCCGTCACGCCGAGCTGGAGCCGAACGCTCAGCGCATGAAGCAAGTTATGCTAGATCTCGCCGAACTGGACAGACTCGAGCCGCCGAGGCTCGCGCTCAGCGACGGCGACCACAGTATAAGAACCAAGATCCGGGACACGGCGCTGCGTCTTCGCGACGTCCTCAGAGGCAACGCGGAGCTGCTTCAAAACGCATCCGAGTTCGTCAGGTTCACGCTAGGAGCGCTTTCAAGGGCGGTCGCGGAACAAAATGTCGGCCAATCGGCTACCGACTCCAGCGGCTGCGCGGCCGTTCTCATCGACAGAAAGGTCTAGGAATACAATGGCAGGGTGGCTCGGTCTAGACATCGCTCTGGGTGCTCTCAGGGCCAACCAGTTGGCACTGGATGTAACCGCGCACAACATAGCCAACGCCGGCACCAAAGGGTTTCACAGGCAGGAAGCCATTCTAAAGCCCGGCTCCGCACTGTCGGGGGCATTTGCCGCAAACGGGTTGGGCGTCGCGCAGTTGGGCGCGGGAGTTGTCGTTGCCGGGATCCGGCGGGTACAGACCGATTACATCGACGCCCAGGCGCGAATCGCGATGCAGTGGCTGGGGATGTGGGATGCGCGAAGCGGATACCTGAACCAGGTCGAGTCTCTGCTCGCCGAACCGAGCGAGGGAGGGCTGTCGGCGGTCATCGAAAGGTTCTGGAACGCCTGGGAAGAACTCTCAGCCTCGCCGGAGAGCACCGCGGCTAGGATCAACGTCGTAGAAACCGGCCGGGCTCTCGCGGAGCGCATCAGAACACTAAACTACGACCTGACCTCTCTGAGATCGCGAATCGACCGGGATGTGGCGGACAGCGTATCGGAAATCAACAGGCTCGCCCACGAGATTGCCGAACTCAATAACCAGATATCCTATGCCTCTCCTGCAGAGACTCAGCCTTCCGATCTGCTCGACAAGCGCGGCATTCTTCTCGATGAGCTCAGCACGCTGGCCCGGGTTCAGATAAGTGAAGGCATTGGTGCACAGCTCGTCATCAGTCTGGGCGGACGCGCGCTTGTCCAGGGGGGTTCGGTCCTGGAGCTCGCAACCCGACCCGGCACGGGCGGCAGGGCTGAGGTCGTCTGGTCGGACAACGGTTCTTCGGTTCAGGTCACCAGCGGTCGGCTTGCGGGACAGATTGGTATCCGCGACGAGCTCATCGGCGGGTATCTTGCCGATTTGGACACCATCGCGCTCACGCTGGCCGACAAGGTAAACGCTCTGCATTCCACAGGCTTGACCCGCTCCGGCACGGCCGCTGGCGAGTTCTTCACCGTGCGCACCGGCTCAGCGGATATTGACGTAAGACCCGAACTTGTCACGAACCCTGATCTTGTCGCCACATCCACCACAGGCCGGGCCGGAGACAATTCATTGGCCGTTGCGATTGCGGCACTTCGCAGCACGCCTATGATCGGCTCGCTGACCATAGGCGGAGCTTACGCCAAGCTGGTTGCACAAGTCGGGTCTCACACCCGCGAATCAAACACCCGGAAAGAAGTGCAGAGCTTAGTTCTTGAACAGTTGGAATACCAGCGCCAGTCGGCGGCCGGCGTCTCGCTGGACGAGGAAATGGTCAACATCACGAAATTTCAGCAGGCATACACTGCCGCCGCCAGGATGGTCACTACAATCGACGAGATGCTGGATACCATCATCAACAGAATGGGGCTGACCGGGAGGTAGAATCTTGAGAATCACATACGGAATGCTGACCGGGAACGTGATGTCCAGCCTTATGAACAGCGCCGGCCGCCTGATTGAGGCGCAGAATACGGCCTCATCAGGCAAGCGGATATCGCGCCCGAGCGACGACGTTCCCGGGATCGGCCGTTCACTGTCGTTAAGGTCGGCACTCTCGCAATTGGAACAGCTATCGCGCAACGCCGACGTCGTGCGCTCGCAGCTTTCGGTAACGTCTACCACGCTGGATTCAGTAGTCAATGCGCTGCAGGAAGCACGAAGACTGGCCCTTACCGCATCCAACTCCACGCAGACGTCGCAATCGCGCGCCGCGATCGCAGCTCAGCTCGACTCGGTTATGACAGAGCTTGCACGCCTGGGGAACACTCAATACGCCGGCAAATACATCTTCTCGGGCGCCTCCAGCGATACGCAAACCATCGTGCCCGGCGACCCGCCCTCCCCGCCGTTTGTCTGCAATGGCGACAGCGTCGAGTTGACGGTGCAGGTAGCACCCAGCGTTTACATGGCGGCCAATGTAACGGGGAAGAAGCTCTTCAATTTCGACGGCGAGGCGATGCCGGGGGAGAGCGACACATTCAGCGTCATCGACGAGCTGAAAACGCGCGTGCTGAACGGCAGTCCGGTTGATGTGTCCACCTGGCTGGCGCGGGTAGACGCGCACCTGGCAAATGTCATTGCGATCAGATCACAGGTTGGCGGCAGGCTTGCCAGGCTAGAAGCCGCGTCCAATTCGCTTGCGGATTCCAGAACTGAGCTGCAGAGGCTTCTGTCGGAGACCGAAGATGTTGACCTGTCTCAGGCCCTGGTGGAGCTACGCGCGAGAGAAAACATCTACCAGGCGGCCGTGGCCGTCGCAAGCCGGCTCCTCAACGTGTCGCTGGTCGAATATCTGAAATAGGATCGGGCAAGGAGTGCAATTACAGTGAGAATTCAGACCACCAGATTTGGAACAATCGATATAAGGGAGAACTCCATTGTCGAGATGGTGGACGGAATGCTGGGCTTCGAAGCTTACAAGCGATACGTTCTTCTCGAAGAAGAGCAGGGCTCGCTGTTCAAGTGGTTCCAATGCGTCGATGAACCCGGCCTGGCATTCATCCTGATCAACCCGCTGGAGTTTTTCCCGGATTATGAAGTCGAGCTCTCCGACAAACAGGCTGAATGTCTGGGACTGGAATCCGCTGAGGATGCGGTCACGTTCACGACCGTAACGGTAGACAGAGCTAGGGGAAGGATTACGACGAACCTGGCCGGTCCGCTGGTCGTGAATGCCCGGACGCTGCGCGCAATGCAAATTGTGCTGTCCGGCGACCGGTACTCGACGGCCTGTCTGATCGGTGAAAGCCCGGCAGCGGTCGAGGAGACCGCCCAGGCAGCCGCTGCCTGATCGGAGGAATCCGGTTTGCTGATACTTGCGCGCAAGAAAGACCGGCGAATAGTTATCGGAGACTCCATAGAGATTGTCGTAGTCGAGGTAGGCAACGGCTGGGCCAGGCTTGGAATCGAAGCGCCGAAGAACATTCCGGTCTATCGCAAGGAGCTTGTAGAGGAAGTTGTCTCGGAGAACATCCGAGCGGCAAACTCTGCGACTGCGCAAGATCCCGAAACCGCCACAGGAGCGGTTGTCGTGAAGGAGTGTGCCAGGGGACGAGCAGAACCTGCATCGCCGCCGGGAACGATCAAGAAGAAAGGAGAGTGATGCCTTTGAATATCGCGATCGCGCCGTAACGGAGTCGCTCCGCGTAGGCGCACGAAAGGCTCGCCGGCGGTACTCAACCGGGAATGCCGTTGCCGCGGACTGAGCCTCACAAAATCGCCACGGCGTTCCTTTCGAGGGTCAGGATACCTCCAAAGCGCTAAAGCAACATACACGAGCTCAAGGAGGACAACAATGTCACTTCGCATCAACCTGAACGTCGCAGCGCTGAACGCGCATCGTAACCTGCAGGCAACAGACAATGCCCTTGGTCTGTCCATCGAGCGACTTTCTTCCGGCTTCCGCATCAACCGGGCAGCCGACGACCCGGCAGGACTAGCGATTTCAGAGAACCTCCGGGCCCAGGTTTCGGGACTCGGCCAGGCGATAGCGAACTCGACCGACGCCGTGAACCTCATCCGCACAGCGGAGGGGGCCCTGTCGGAAGTTCAAAACATTCTCAGAACAATGCGCAACCTGGCGCTGCACGCAGCCAGCACGGGTACCAACGATACTACGGCACTCAATGCCGATCAAACTCAGATCGAGTCGCTGATCTCCGCCCTGGACCGCATAGCCGCGAACACGCAGTTCGGCACTCTCGTCCTGTTGAACGGCACGGCCACCGACCTTGTATTCCAGATCGGGGCCAACGCCAACCAGACGACGACCCTGGACATCGGCAGTGTAAAGGCCTCGGACCTAGGAGTTGACGACATTGACGTAACCGACGACGCTCAGGCCGCCATCACGGCCCTGGATACGGCCATCAGCACGGTCTCTACCCAGAGGGCAACGCTGGGCGCAACGCAAAGGGACCTGGAATCGAACATCAACTCCCTCGGTGTAGCTAGAGAGAATATCGCCGCTTCCGAAAGCTCCATCAGGGATGCTGATATGGCTGCAGAGATGGTGCAGTTCACTCGCAACCAGATCCTGTTGCAGGCCGGCACCGCGATGTTGACTCAGGCAAACGCCGCGCCGCAGGCGCTCCTCGCATTGCTGAAGTAGCGCCTTAGGCTGATGCTTCTGGATGGCCGCTCGAAAGCGGCCATCCAGTATCTGGTGCGGAGGTTCACAGTGCTGGTCGACGGAATTCTAACGCAAGGCATTCCCCTGATCAGGGGAACAGGTAATCTTGCCGGCCCCGGAATGAAGCGGTCTCGCACGCGGACACGCTGCCGAATGTCGCGGACCGTGCCGAGGCGGCCGATGCCCGGAGGAAAACCGGCCTGCAAATCTCAGTGCACGAAGATACCGGAGCTATTTTGATCCGCGTCGTGGATCAGTCCACCGGCGAGGTGTTACGGGAGATTCCGCCGGAGGCGGTGCTTAATGGTCTGCGATTCCTGCTGCACAAACCACGCGGACTACTGATCGATCAGACGTCTTAGATTCTATGCGGCGAGGCTGGAGGTAGCGAGAAGTGCCCGGAACAGCGTCAATCGGTGGAGTCATCTCGAACCTCAACACCGACGACATTATAACTAAGCTAATCAACCTGGAGCGGGCGCCCGTAACACGGCTTCAAGCCCGAAAAGCTGCGCTCAATGAAAAGCTGGCGGCCTGGCAGGAGACCAATACCCGGCTTCTTGCGCTCAAGACCAAACTGGACGGTCTGGCAGTCAGCTCAACATTTCAGGCAAAAAGCTTTGAGTCCAGCGATGAATCGTACATTCGCGGCACGGCCACCTATTCCGCTCAGGAGGGCACCTATTATGTGCGGGTCAACGCACTGGCACGAGCCCACCAGCTCGCGAGCCAGGGGTTTGCCGACATGGACTCCGAGTCCGTCGGCACCGGCTCCGTGACCATCACGGTGGGCGACGGCGAACCCGTAGTCATCGACATAGACGAGACGAACAACACCCTCGCCGGACTTCGCGATGCGATCAATCGCTCCGGCGCCGGAGTCAAGGCCACTATAATCAACGACGGCACCGGCGCAACACCATACCGACTGCTTCTAACCAGTTCTACAAGCGGAACCGCAGGCCAGATCAGCGTCGAGTCCGACCTGGCAGGGGGAAGCACGCCGGTATTTGTTACCGTACAGGCTGCACAAGACGCTTCCGTCACCCTCGGTGAAGGCGAAGGCGCCATCACGGTGACCCGGAGCACAAATCAGATAACCGATCTCATCCCTGGCGTCTCGCTGAACCTGATCAGGGCAGACGAAACAAGAACGCTCACTCTGACAATTCGCCCCGACACCGAGACGATAAAATCAGCTATTCGAGAGTTCGTTGAGCAGTACAACAACCTGATCGACTATATCAATGACCAGTTCAGATACGACCCGGAAACCAAGACCGCAGGAACGCTCTTCGGCGATACCAGCCTGCAACTTATACTCGCGGACCTGAACGCAAAGGTGTTCGCGCCCGTCGCAGGGCTTGATCAGTCGGCCAACTCGCTCCTGCAGATCGGAATTTCCGCCGGGACAACCGACAACAAGATAAGCGTTGACGAGACCAAGCTGGATGAGGCGCTGACGGAGAACCCGGATGTGCTCAGAAGGCTCTTCGCCGCCGTCGGGGAGTGTTCCAGTTCATACGTGACCTACCTCGGGAGCACGGGCAAGACAGTCGCGTCGGACCCGG
>JBMFPI010000123.1:0-9362 GCA_049969195.1 Armatimonadota bacterium | reverse complement strand
AACCGTTCCGAACCCCGAGGAGCTGCAGTCATCTTTCCGCGCGGCGCCGTCGTGCGGGTGGACGGCTTAATGGCTACCACGGACGACGGAGAGAGGTTCATTGATCGAGCCAGAATCGCCCTCGGACCGATCTCGGAGCCGGTTCGTCCGGTCGGGCTGACAAACCGAAGCATCGGTGGCGGCGACTTCGGCAAGCCGGCCGATGGGACAGGCCAGCAGGGGCCGACCGGCGGAGTGGGCCTGAACAATGTGGGCCTGCTCATCCGAACTTGGGGGCGTATAGTCGAGCGTGAGCCCGGCCTGCTTCCGAGCTGGTTCGTAATCGACGACGGTAGCGGCGCAAACGTGAAGTGCCTTGTCCCCGAAGGCGTGCCAGTTGATCCGAGCTTGCTATACGTTGCGGTTACCGGGATATCGTCAATCCAGAAGGATGGTAGCAACCTTCGTCGCGTGGTCAGTATACGCGATGCGCAGGACATAAAGCCATACTGGCCGTGATTGCAGGTGCGTTGTTCCGGGGGCCGGCCTTGAAGCCGGCCCCGAGGTTGCTGCGATAAAACGCGGCTGTCGCAGCGACGTCGAGCGGGAGAATCGCCGAAAACGCGCCTGTCGCAACAGCTTGCAGTCACCAAACGCTCCGGCGAACCGCCTCCAGTCGCCGAGATTTTTTCGCCTGCGCTGTGGCCACCCGGCGAAGCGGAAGCGTGAATGTATGCTACGTGCTGCCGATCAGTCCGGCTACGTTGGCGGCAAATTTCTTCTGGTACCTGTCCTTAAGCTGTGAGCGCAGCGCGAGGTCCGCAGTGACTACGATCAGCCGCGTCAGCTGCGTGTTGTCGAGCCGCAGTTGGAAGCCTTTGTTCGTGCTCCACGGAACGTCGGCTACCCCCGTGTAGGTGACCTCAAAAACGTCTTTCGGGTTGAGCCAGTCGGGTAAGTGCAGGGTTAGGTCGGCGCGCTCTACGGGAACGTAAACCGTTCCGAGCCGGTCCGAGGCGTAGTTTTCGTTCACGCAGATCAGAATAACCGTGTCCGTCCCCGATAACAGCGTGCGGACCCAGAGGTCTTCGGAACCGGTTACCTTGAGGTCGGCGACGCAGCCGTCGGCGATCAGATGACTGACAGTCCCAAACTCCGCCCCGAGCAGGCCGATCTCTCTCCAGAGGGCCTTTGCCTGTGGGTCGTCCGCACCGCAGCCGTTAGCTCCCTTTTGGCCGGACGGCACCGGGGTGTACCACCAGTATGATATCTGCTTTGCGCCGGCCGCGAGCGCGTAGTAGACCTCGATTCGCTTTTCTTCGGGGGTTGGAAACCTGAACTTCACGAGCCCCTTTCCCGACTGGGCACTCACCGCGTACAGCACCATATGCAGCGGGTGCGGCATGCACGCCAGCCTTGGCAGGTAGCTCATCGCATAGATATACTTCGCGTTTGTGTAGAGGGGCACGTTGCGCGGTCTGCGAGCGAACGACTGGCCCAGGCGCGCCTGGTAGTACGGGTCGCACATCAGTATGTCCGGAATCAGCCCGTAAGCGTAAGTGCTGTGAGGTCTGAACGTGTAGTTTATGTTCATGCCGCTGGGTGTTACCGGATCTTTCTCGTGCAACGACTGAGCCTTATCGACCATTCCCTGTGCAAGACAGCCCATCTTGTACTGCGGGGGAACGCCCTGAACGTAAAAATCCGCCGATTCAGGCTCGTCTGCCAAAAAGTAGAGGTAGGGGTTAGTAGTGCCCTGCTTGAGATGCTCGTTGACGGTGCGCCTGATGCCTAGTGAAGCGATGTAGTCGCGGCCTTCCTGTGTCTTGAGGAATTCGACCACGCTGTCTGATCCCAACATTTCCATCTGCGTGTTGATGTTGTGCGCGGCCAGATCATCGAAGTAACGTCTTGCGGTTTCCCTGTCGTTTGCCTCACCGGCCATAGACCCCCACACGCCGTATGCAGGCTCGTCGCTCCATACCTTTACCAACTCCGTAGCCTTCGAGCCGTCGGGGTACACCGCCTGCAGGCAGCAGTACGAACCCTTCTTTAGAGGCGAAGACAGCCTGACGACAACCGGGCAGACGCTAGGTTTGGGGTCAAAGCGCATCGTACACGCGCTGGTTATGTCCTCGCCGTTGAGCAGCAGTTTCTTCGGAGGGTTCGAGGAGACTGAGCAGAACGCCGTAATGCGGGCAAGATCGCGCGAGAAGCTGATCGACTCGAACCTAGGCCGCGGCTTCATTGGAACAGCGACCTTCATTCGGCCGCCACCTTTTAGCCCAAGCACGAGTTCGACCGACTTGCCCGGCGGGTTCGTTCGAAACCGAACAGCTACCTCGCACACATCGCCGGGAGCGACCGAGCGTGGTTGTACCCGCCACCATATCGGGTGGCCTGCCTTGATGAGCCTGTTTCGATCGGCCTCCTTGAGGTCGGAGAAGAAGATCGACGCCGGGTCCGCCTCGCGCCGAACGTTCTGGTCCGAGTAGGCTATCGCCCGCTTGAGGCCGATCCCGGCGAGCTCGACGTCTTCGATAACGAGCGGGGTGTTTCCGTCATTTATCAGGTAGATGTGCGCGCTGCCGGCGAGCGGCTTGTCCCACAGCCGAAGATCCAGGGCCGCCTCCTTGTCGCTCATGTCCTTCCAGAACTCTTTGAACTGAGGACAGGGGACGTCGAATCGGTAATACGAATCCAGCAGGCGCGCACCGGCGCACGGGCCGAGGCACCACGCCCCGAGCAGCGCGGCGGAAAGCAGGAACCTCGTGCACTTCATCGCATCCGTCAACCTCCGGGTCTTGAATTGCGGCTTTTCGCTAACGGAGGTCGTTGCGATAGCGCCCACACCCGGCGTTTTCGGAGATTCGACGCTCCTGAGCTAGACGGGAAAGCCGCCGAAAATGCCTCTATTGCAACAGCCTGCCAACGAGCCCCTGAAAACATTCTTCTTGGCCCCGAACCGCTGCTCAGCGGCCGGCTGCGCATATCGCAGCCGGCCCTATCTTTCGGTCGGGGTCTATTGCCGAGGCGGCCACACCCGGGTCACCGGGAGTCCGTTATACCGCAACGACCTTCCTCAGGATCGGATTTGATCGGCCCACTTTTTCGCGCGCGCGACGTTCTCATCCCACATGGCGATGAACTGTTTTAACGTCGGCACCACGTAAATCGCGGTGCCGTATTCAGACGGCTGGACGCCGTCCTTCTCAAACACACGCTTCCAATCCGGCCATATGCGCGAAAGTATCTCGTGGCGCTTTGCCCAGATACTGCCCGGCACGGGGTAACCGTTTGCATCCATATCCTGGTAGAGCGACTTCCAATCCGTGATCTCCAGGGGCATTATGTCCAGGTACATGCGCTGGATGTTGCCGAAATCAGTGGAAAACGGCACATCCAGGAGCTCGGTGTTTTGGAAGAAGTTGCGCTTGGAGGCGGTAAGGATGCGCGTGCGGCTCAGACCGCGTTCCTTCTCGAGCAAGATCACGACGCGCTTGGTGCACAGTGTGCCGGCCCGGTCGATTGCATCCTCCTCGCTCACGGGATCGAAGTCAATCCCGGCAGCCTTTGCGGCGGCGATGAACTCGGGGTTATTCACGGCTGGGTCCGTGAGTTTCTTGATCGACGCCGGGTCTATGGATTTGAACTTGCTCGATTCCGGAAGCGCGGCCAGCAGAGCCGCAACCCGGTAGCTGCGTATTGCGTCGTTGAAGCGGCCTATCATGCTTGTAACGACCGATCCGCCCTGGCCGTCATCAACTTTCTCGCCGGTGCGTCTTTCGTAGTCGGCGATTCCCTCGTCCGTGGCGGCGTGCGCAGCATACATCTGCGAGACCTCGTAAGACAGCGTTGTGTTGGTGAACATTCGCTCCTTCAGCGCATCCGGATAGGTCGGGCTGAAGCCCGCATTGAAATTTCGAATCACGTTCAGAGCTGCCTGTCCGGTGCAGGCGACCTTGAAGTGGTTATTCGACTTGCCGATTCGGTGCGCTGCCAACTTGGCATAGAGCTCATCCGCCCCGTCGAGCAGGATGTCGTCAAAAAGCTTGACGCGTTCACAGAGCCTGGCGTATATCTCTCCGCCGGCATAAGTGAGCTTTTTCTCGTCGTCGTGCCAGTCGGGGCGAAGCTGGAACGCCACGCGGCCCAGGCCCCTCAGAAGGAAAACTGACCGCAAGCCGAGCATCGCATCGACAACCACCCATTCGGTGAACCTGGTCGCTCCCCAGTCATCCGGATATCCGCCCGCTACTTGCTCCCTAGCGATCAGCCTGCGCACCTCGTGCCACTTGTTGGGAAACCCACAGATGAATTGCTTCGCTTCCTCGCCCCAGATGCAGCCTACGCCCGACATATCATCTTCGCCGCTAACAGCGATGACAGGGTTGGTCGTGCCGCCCAGGCTACCCATCCTGCGACAGCGCGCCGCTTGCATGCCGTAGTCGTTAAAGAACTGGGTCTTTGTTCTGCCTTCCTCACGGGCGAAATAAAGCGAAGGGTAATACGTGTCGCGCTGGTAGAGCGCGCCGAAGCACTCCAGATAATCTGCGGGGTTGGCGTAAGGGTCCCGGCCGTTTTCTTTTTCCCATCTCCTAGCCCAACCGCCGAAGAGGTTGTCTCCCTTGTTGGCGGCGAGATCCTCAGCTTTGATTCGGGCTGTGACGGTCAAGAATGCCTCGCGATCCTGATCGAACCACTTCTTCACCAGATCGGCCGCCGCTTTCTGGAAGCGGGCAGCATCCTCCGCGGACATAGCCCCGTCTCCGTGGAACTCACGCCGGCTCAGGTTATGGTCAAGCTCGACAGGCGACAGCAGCGATTCGGCTGTCCCTAGCATGAACGCGACAGCCCTTTCGCGCAGTTGCGAATCAGCCCCCGCGAACCGGGCGTCCAGAGCCTCAGACACCGCGCCGAAAGAAGACTCAAACTCATCCGGCCTGTTCAGGAAGATCAGCTTCTGGAGCGCAAGCTCAATGTCCCACCCGGGCATCATCTCCCGGGTGCGCGGGTCTGCGTCAAGAACCAGATCGATAATGCGCTGAGTATGGGCGCTCGTAGTTCCTGTCATCGATTCCTCCAATTCTCGTTTGTTCAGGTTCTTTGCGTATAGAGGTTGTTGCGATAGAGCGCAAATCCGACGTTGCCAGGCGTTCGACGCTCCTCACCGAAGCGGGTGAATCGCCAAAAACGCGCCTATCGCCAGCGTTGTCGTATAGCAACCGCGCAGGCGGTTCTTGTCCCCGAAGGCGACTCCGCTCTAGGGCAGAGCCCGTCTGCGGCGCGCTGCTTGCCCGCAGGATGAAGCTCACGGCACACACTTATGCTTGGACTCTGCGTGTTTGCTTGGACCCTGCGTGTTCTTGTCCACGCAGGGTAACCTGCCGGACCGAGCTCACGCCTCCAGCCTGGCAGCGAGTGCTGAGATGTGGGCCGGAGTGGTTCCGCAGCAGCCGCCGACAAGGGTCGCGCCCGCCTCAAAACACCGGGCCACCCCATCCGCAAACTCCTCCGGGCCTAAGTCGAACTTAACCTGCCCGTCTGCAAGCTCTGGCTTGCCGGCATTGGGCTGGGCGACGAGCGGGAGCCCGGTAAGAGACCTCATACGCTCTATCACCTGAGCTGCCTCCATTGGGTCTATCGTGCCGCAGTTGACGCCGATAACGTCGGCACCTGCTTCAGCAAGCTCGAGAACGGCCTTATCGACCGTGTCACCCATCATCGTGCGAAAGCTGCCGCCGGCCGTGTCAAATGCCATGCTGGCGATAACAGGCAGACCGGTCGCATCTTTGGCGGCCTTGACATCGATGCGCGTCTCACGGACATCGGTCATAGTCTCGATTATGAGGCAGTCCACGCCGGATTCGGCAAGGATCGCCGCCTGCTCGAACGCGTTGTCGTAGAACTGCTGCTCCGTGTAATCCCCTAGCGGCTCGAGAAACTTGCCGGTGGAGGTCATGTCGCCGCACACATAGCAGCGTCCCGCAGCGGCCTTCTTGCAGAGCTCGACGCCGACGCGGTTCAGCTCTTCGAACTTATCCCCCATTCCTGCATTTTCAAGGTAGATTCGATTAGCGGTGAATGTGTTCGTGAGGAGAATCTGGGCGCCGGCTTCTCGATAGTCAGTGTGCACCGCCAGGACGATGTCCGGATGCTTGAGGTTGGCGATCGGACCCGTTTCGCCGCCCCGGGCCGTGATCTGAGTGCCCATCGCGCCGTCCAGAAGAAGAACCCTGGCTCTTTTCAGAGCCTCTTGGAATGGGAGCATGCTTTCCTCCGTGCTGATTCCCGGATATCGACAGCACTGACAGCCTCACCCGGGCAACTCGTCCGACTCACTCGTTCAGTATAGCGCGTGCGGTCTCGGTCTGTCAAAGTCGCCGAAGCGCCACAAAGGTTGTTGCGATAGAACGCAAACCCCGCGTTTTCGGCCATTCGACGCCCCCATCCGGGCGGGAGAATCGCCGAAAACGCGCCTACCGCCGCAGTCTCAAGCAGAGCTCCTTCGCCCCCTATGCGAGATGGCTGACCCAGAACCAGCTCTCCCTCCTACGGGAGAGGGTCGGGGTGAGGGTTTGTATGCTGCGAAAACGTGCCTATCGCAACATACCTAGGTGCCAAACATTCTCGCGCATCGCGAACGCGCGGCAGAGGCCGCGGCGTTTGATCATCGCCTGTTAACGGGCATGATAACTGCTGAGCGCAACCTTGTACGGACCTGGAGGTGCAATGAAAGTAAACGTTCTTGTGGTTTTCTACAGCCGATACGGCAATGTGCGCGCGCTCGCGGAGGCCGTCGCGGAGGGAGCGCGTGAGGCCGGTGCCGACGTCAGGCTTCGACGAGTTGCCGACTTGGCGCCTGAAAGCGTGATCGCCGCCGACGCGCGCTGGCAGTCGGCCCGAAGCGAAATGGCTGCTGCATATTCTGAGCCCGTCGACGAAGATCTGATCTGGGCGGATGCGATCTTGCTGGGGTCCCCGACTCGCTTTGGCAGCCCCAGCGCTGAAATGAAGCTGTTTATCGACAAGCTGGGTCCCATGTGGCTTGAAGGCAAGCTGGTGGACAAGATAGGCTCGGCATTCACGAGCACGAGCACCTTGCACGGGGGGAACGAGTCGACGATACTGGCAATGCTGACTCCGCTAATGCACCTCAGTATGATCATAGTAGCGCCCGGCTATGCCGACCCGGCTATGTTTGCGGGAGGCACGCCCTACGGGGCAAGCTCGGTCAGCGGCCCAACGGCGGAGACCCCGCCGACCGACGGCGACTTGGCCGCCGCGAGGTTTGCCGGCAGACGGGTGGCAGAGCGGGCGCTGATGTTCAAACTCGGAAGGGAAAAGGCAGGCTCGGCCGAATGATATCGGCTCCGGCGACCTCGATCAGATAGTCAGGTAATTACCCAGAGACTATAGCGTTAGGACGAAAATCCGCCGTTTCTGACCGTTCGGGGCATGCTGCCCCGGACGCTGGCGCCGCGGGCACGGGATTCCCGCAGGGCAAATAGTTTCTGCGCCGCGGGAACGCTTCGGGCGCACTCACCCGGCCAGCCTGTACGGCGCTGAGTTCCCGCAGCATATGCGGGCGTGCAGTGTTTGACCCGGCAATACGCCGGCAAGACCCTGGGCCGGAGTAACATACCCCGGCCCATCCGAGCGGGAGAATCGCCGAAAACGCGTCTACCGCGGCAGTCTCAAGCAGAGCTCCCTCGCCCTCTACGCGAGATGGCAGACCCAGCACCCCCTCTCCCCTCGTGGGCGAAGGCAAACCTAGAACTTCCTCTCCCCTTGCGGGAGAGGGTGGGGCTGAGGGGTCAGATCCGCTTCTGGAACCCAGGTCCGTCCCCCCACAACGCGAGCCTGCGCTAAGCCATTCGCGAAGCGAAGAATCACGTCACGCTGAACTTGTTTCAGCTCCGCGCGCCACAGGGAGCGATCCTGAGCCGAGTTCGGCAAAACGAGGTCTAGTGCGTTTGCGCTGGCTATATTGAACCGATACCAAGGAACTCTCGGAAACCGCGGCGAAGAATATGTCGTCTATAATCGGGCTGTTGCGATAGGCGCCTTCTTGGCGATTCTCCCGCTTGGCTAAGGAGCGTCGAGTCGCCGAAAATACAGGGTGTGCGTTCCATCGCAGCAACCTTCCTACGTGATAGCTGTGGCGTGCCCTCAGTTGCGCTGATGAGCCAGGACTCTACAATCTACGAGGAACTCGCAGCCGGGTTAGCTGCATACGCTGCTGAATCGGGAGGAGATCTGCAGCGCCACGTTGTGGTTCCCGCAATGCTTGAGATGATCGGCCAGGTTAGCGGGCGGGATGTTCTCGACCTTTACTGCGGCGCCGGCTATCTTTCCCGACGGCTTGCGACGATGGGCGCCAGGGTAACGGCGGTTGACACCTCTCAACGTCTGATAGGCATTGCGGGAGAGCTCGACAAACGCGAGGAGCACGGGATCAGGTACACCGTCGCCGAGCCGAGCGATCTTTCGGTGCTCGAGGACAGCGTCTTCGACGATATCGTTTGCAACATGGGGTTGATGATCACCCGCGACCTCTCAGGGACTGTTGCCGAGCTTGCCCGGCTTGTGAAGTTAGGGGGGCGTTTCATATTCTCGGTTCTTCACCCGTGCTTTTGCATGCCCGATGCTTGCTGGATGTCGGACGAGGATTCCAGGCTTCTTTACAAAGCGGTGGACAACTACTTTACCGAAGTCTGGCATCTCTCGGAGATCACATCCGTTCTTCGAGGCGATAGGGATAAGGTCAAACACCGCACTCTCTCGACCTATGTGAACGCGCTGAGTGCCCGGGGGTTCAACGTGCGCAGGCTCGCGGAGCCCCGGCCTGCCCCCGAAGTACTCGCGGTTAAGCCTCAGCTTGAAGCGTTTGCGCGGGTGCCGGCCGTGCTGATAGTCGAGGCGGTTTTCCCGTATCTCTAGCCCGGGTCAGTCGCAACAAGCCCGGAGTCTCATCCACCTCAGACGGGTTTGTCGGGTTGATCCGAGGTGGTGACTGTGGACGCAGGTTGGTGAGGTGCGGCTACTCGAGCACCAAAACCTACCCGGGAGGACAAACAGGCAAGGTGATGCCGGTCGTCATAGGACTCGACGTGGGCACACAGGGCGCACGGGCGATTGCGTGCGACCAATCGGGCCGCGTTCTGGCACAGTCTTCGTGCCCATTCGATCCCCGCCACCAGATAACTCATCTCCCTCCCGGCTGGTTCGAGCAGGACGCGCACGTCTGGTGGGATGCGGCGTCGACTTCTCTGCGCGCTGTCGCCGCTTCTCTGGTTCGCGGCGGAACCGACGTCGGGTGCGTCGCAGCAGTAGCCGTGGATTCGACCTCCGGCACCATCCTCCCGGTAGACGAATCGGGG
>JBMFPI010000122.1:0-9376 GCA_049969195.1 Armatimonadota bacterium | reverse complement strand
GGTCTCGGGCGTCGAGGAAGTTCTGCACAACTGGGAAAAGATCAAGCGCTGCGAACCGGGCTACGATGAGCGGGAGTCGGTCCTGGACGGCATTCCGGAGAGCCTGCCCGCGCTGATGCGAGCGGCCCAGATGAGCAGGAAGGCCGCCCGCACGGGGTTCGATTGGCCCGACGTCCACTCGATATTCGATAAGCTCCGGGAGGAAGTCGCCGAGCTCGAAGCGGCTGTTGACCGCGGCGACCCAGCCGCTATCAAGGAAGAGATCGGAGACCTCTTATTCACCGTGGTCAACGTCGCACGCCGTAAGGATATCGACCCGGAAGAAGCGCTGCGTGACATGCTCAAGAAGTTCTTACGCCGGTTCAGCCGAATCGAAAAGCGCGCTCGCGAAACCGGCCGCGACATCGGCGAGATGACTCTGGAGGAAATGGACTGCGTTTGGGACGAGGCTAAGTAGGCTCACTCGACGCCGGGCCCGGCGATCACCAGCGTTGCCGCGTCCGGGTGCAGATACTTCTGAGCCGCGGCCCTCACCTGCTCGAACGTTACCGAACGATAGATCTTCGGGTAGTCTGTCAGATAGTCCATTCCTAGGCCGTAGAACTCGGCGTTGAGCAGGGCACGCGCCAGACCGGCATTGGTCTCAAGCGCGATCGGAAAGACCCCGATGATGAACTCCCGAGCCTGTTCGAACTGTTTCCTGGTCGGCCCCGTTTTCTTGAAATCAGCGATTATGCCCTTGAGGGCCTCGAGAGCCTGGTCAAGGTTCCCCGGACTCGTGCCCAGCGAAGCGTACCATGCGCCGGCGCCGAGACCGGCGTCGAATGTCGAATAGACGTCATATACCAGCCCGCGTTTTTCCCTGATCTCCTCGCCAAGCAGGCTCGCAAGCGCGCCGGCTCCCCCGAGAATCTGGTTCATTACACGAACCGCGTAGAAGTCCGGGTCGCTGCGCTTGATACCGAGGGGATAGCCGAACAGCACGCTGACCTCGCTCTTGTCCTGCATCGGCACGACGATCCTTGCCGGCGTGTTCCCCGGCAGGACAGTGGGAATATCGACTACCGGAGCGGGACCTTCAGCTTTCCACGCGCCGAAGTGCTGCTTCACCATTTCCACCGCCTCTGCGGCGTTGACATCACCAGCTATCACGATAGTCGCAGTGTCGGGGCGGTAGTATGCGCGGTAGAATGCAATAAGGTCTTCCCGCGAGAGCGATTTCAGATTGGCTTCCGCCTCGTCATACGACAATAAGTGATAGGGGTGGCCGGCGGGGAAAACCGTGTTGTAGAACGCACGAGAGGCTTGCGCTTCAGGGGACTCCTTGCTCTGCTCAAGGACGGAGAGAGCCTCACCTTTCGCCTTTTCAAACTGGTCCTCGGGGAATGAGGCATTCGTCAGTTCGTCGGCCAGGATATCGAGAATCATCGGAAAGTCTTTGGCAAGACACCGGGCACGGAACTCCGCGGACTCGACCCCCGAGGACGTCTCTATGCTCGCCCCGACGAAGTCCGTCTCCCTGGCGATGTCGAGCGCCGAGCGTTTTTGCGTGCCGCGCGTTATCATCTCAGCGACAAGATCTGCAACGCCGCGCTTGCCCGGTGGGTCGAAACAGCACCCGGCCTTCAGGTTGCCCGCTATGGCGACCGTGGGGTTCGAGTGGTTCTCCTGGACAATGACCACAAGGCCGTTTGAGAGTACCTCGCGATGAGGCTTTATGGTCGACGACTTAACTGCCGCGTCCTCCAACTTCGAAGGCGGCGAGGAAGTCCGACCGGCCTTCGGCCTCTGCTTGACGGGGCGATGAGAAGAGGCCTTTCTTGCTGCCTTTGCGTGGTAGGAACGAGACGGGCTTCGGTAGAAAAACTCGCCCGGCCTGCTGCGGCGCACCGCTTCCGGCACGCCGGTCGGTTCCGACCCGCCGGAGCCGTCGACCGTCGGGAGGAACCGTGCGATCGTGACGTTGTCTTCTGTGAGGTACTTCTGCGCAACCTGCAGCACCTGCTCGGGCGTGACGGCGTTGATCCGCGGTATGAGCGTTTCAAGATAGCGCCAGGAGGAGACTGTGTTGTAGTAGCCGAGCTGCTCGCCCTGGTCGGACACACTGTCGTTCTGGAAGATCAAATCCGCTTGGAGCTGGTTTCTGGCGGCCTGGATCTCGTGGTCGGTCGGCGGAGCTGGCTTTGCTTTCTCGACTTCGGCCAACAGGGCAGTCTCGACCGTCTTCGGGTCCACCCCTTTCCTAACGGTCGCGCCCAAAATGAACAGGCCCGGGTCCCGCCGGATGTCGGCACTCGACCAGGCGGAGGTGGCGAGTTGTTTTTCGACCACTGCCTGATACAGCCTGCTCGAGCGGCCGCCGCTTAGGATCTGATCCAGGACCATAAGGGCGTAAGTGTCCGGGTGAGCAAGCCCGGGGATGTGATAGGCGAGCTCGACCCTGGCAGCGTTGCCCTGCATTCTGACCTCTACCTCGCGCCTGCCTCGCTGCTCGGGTTCCTCGGTACAGACCGGCCTCGGAAGTGCGGAAGCGGGCCTTCCGCCGAAGTATTTCTTGACCAGCTCGAGGGCCTTCTTGGAGTCGAAATCGCCCACTAGCACCAGAGTGGCATTGTTTGGATGGTAGTAGCTGCGGTAGTAGGCTACGAGCTGGTCGCGGGTAATGTTCTCGACGTCCGATCTCCATCCGATCACAGGCCACTGATACGGGTGCGCCTGAAACGCCGTGGCCATCAGGTTCCGATAGAGCACCCATCCCGGCTCGTTATCGCGCCCCTCCATCTCAGACAGGACCACCGTGCGCTCCTTCTGAAACTCCGAATCCAGTAGAAGCGCGCCGCCTACCCGCTCAGCCAGGGTCTTGAGCGAGAGCTCCAGATGCTCGCTGGACAAAAGCTGCCAGTAGTAAGTGAAATCGGTCCAGGTCGCGGCGTTTTCGATGCCGCCTTTCTCGCGAATGAGCCGGGTGATCTCGCCCTTTTTGTAGTTCTTGCTCGAGTTGAAAAGCATGTGCTCCAACAGGTGCGAGATGCCCGTGATGCCGGTGTGCTCGTTGCGGGATCCCACCCTGAACCACACCTGCGCGGTGAACACAGGCGCGGCGTGCGATTCTTTCATCAGCACGATGAGGCCGTTGGGCAGCCTGGTCTCGACAACCCCCGCGGTCTGCGCCAGGGCCGATGAGGCCGCAAGAATGCTCAGGACAGCGAGCGCGACGAGCTTCGGAGACAAACGTGTGGGGCGAAAAGTCATAAACTCCTCCCGGGATCCGGGCCTGGCCGGACAGTTACTATCCTACGGAGCCGAACCGGTCTTGTCAAACCGTACCGTCGACAATGTCCTTGCCGCTCGCCACTCAGGCTTTTGCGACCGGCGCGTGTTAGGCGATCGTTTCGTCTGGTGCTGGAGAGTCGATTCGCCGAAAACGCCGGAGTTGTTTTGTCTGGTAGCAACCGGGACCGGCCGGGATATGCTACCCCGATCCGAGGTCAACTGTGCTTCCGGAACGGCTGCAAGCAGGTTTCACTTGTGGTGGCCGACCGACCTGAGTTTCCGGAGCGGGGTCACGCTGCGGGACTTGGGCCCGTTGCGCCCATGGCCGGTGATCGAACCCAGCCATTCCCGCAGGATACATAGCCGAGCCGCGACGTGTTCAACCCTCACCCCTACCCTCTCCCGTAAAGTGAGAGGGGGGTCTTGCTGCCCGTTGGACTTTCGAGAAGCTAGTGGGAGCTCTACTTCCGGCTGGACGCTCGAACAGGGAGAGGGGGTTTTGCTTGCGCCCGGACCGAAATATGTTGCCCCAGTCCGTCGCGGGGGGAAAGCGGAGCGTTGCCGAAGTTCTTGCCACCCGGCGTCATCGGAGAGCGGGCAAAAAAAACTGCGGAGCTATGTTGACATCGCTGGTAGCATGTGGTATACATGTAAGTGTGAATCACATATAGCCACGGAGCTGTCACTTGATCAGACGCTTCTGCCACAGGCACGGACCCGGCGGATATCCCTGCTCCTGCAGCATGGGAAGGCTCTCACGCCTGATTGAGCCGGTCGTCGTGCTGGCTATCAGAAACCGACCCGGAACGTACGGATATCACCTGATGTCCGAGATAGAGCGGCTCGCAATGACCGACTCCGAACTCGACGCCGGGGCGGTCTATCGAACGCTGAGGCAGCTTGAGGCCATGGGTATGGTGACGTCGACATGGGACACATCGGGCGGGGGCCCGGCGAGACGGTGCTACACGTTGACCGACGAGGGGCGCCGGCACCTGGACGACTGGGCCGCCCTGATCCGAAAGCGCCGTGCGGAGATGGACCGCTTCTTAGAGGCTTACGCGGCCGAAGCTTGACATGTCCTTCAAAGCGCCAGGGAGAAGAAACAGACCGGCAAGTATCAGGCAGTTGCGATAGGCGGCCTTCCGGGGACGCTACCGCTTGGTTCAGGAGCGTCGGATAGCGCGAAACGCCGGGTTCGTGTCGCAAGGTACTTGTCGGGGGCTATATGTGATTAACATCTAGAAGTAAATTGCACCGGCAAAGGAGACAGGAAGAATGAGACACAGGAACATGTATTACCTTACTGGACTCCCCGGGTTCGTGCGCTTCGGCTACAGCCCGGGATGGGTCGGGCGAAGCCCCAGCGGGCTCGGACCGTGCGCCCAATACTTGCTGACCGGTCAGTGGCCGTCTGCCCAGGGCCAGTTTCCGGCTGCCCAGTGGTGGGGCGGCGTGGGTGCCTGGCCGGGCGCTGATCCGAATGCCAGACTCGAGTTTCTGAAGAACCAGGCCCAACTGATCGAACAGCAACTGGAGGCAATCAAAACTCAGATCGCGGGCCTCGAGGAGAACAAACAATGAAAGCGGCAGTATGCTCGGCGGGAACCACTCTTGACTCGCCCGTTGACCCGAGGTTTGGGCGTTGTGCCTACTTCGTGTTCGTAGACACCGACACGATGGAGTTCACGGCTGAGCCCAACCCCGGCGTGACGATGGGCCAAGGGGCCGGGGTCGCAGCGGCCCAGGTGATTGCTTCGCACGGGGCACAGGCTGTCGCAGCGGGCAACTTCGGCCCGAACGCATTTCAGGCCCTTTCAGCGGCCGGTGTCAAGGTCTATTCTTGCGCTGCCGGTACCGTCCGCCAGGCGGTCGAACAGCTCAAGGCAGGCGCGCTGCCGGAGGCAGGCTCCGCGACGGTCGCGCCCCACTTTGGCGTGGGCACCCAGCCGGCACCGGGTACAGGCGGAGGTCCCGCACCAGGGACCGGAATGGGGCCGGGGTTCGGCATGGGGGGCGGAATGGGCCGAGGCATGGGCCGTGGCGGCGGTCGGGGTGGAGGCCGCGGTCGAGGCCGGTGGTAGACATGAGAAGCGGGAGGTGACTATAATGCCCCGAATGGATGGGACGGGCCCCGCCGGACAGGGGCCCATGACGGGACGTGGACTGGGACCGTGTGGATCATACGGCACGAGGCTGCCGCAGAATGCCCAAGCGCCGTGGACAGCCTGGATTCAGCGAACGCTCGGCGCGTTCGGCAGCCTCGGCCTCGGCGGCTATATGAGGCCGCGCGGGGGAGGCCGGGGCGTATCTGGCGGACGCGGCGGCGGTCGAGGCCGAGGCCGGTGGTGACACTGGCGCGACAGGAAAGGAGGTGAATCAGATGTGCGGAGATAGCAAGCGCTGCAAGCGAGAGGGCGACGCGGCACGCAAGCCCGAGGAGTGCTCGCCCGAGCAGATTCGCGAGTGTCACGGCGAGCTTTCCGAGCACCCGTGCGTGGGCGAGGACAGACAGTGCAGCCTCAAGGCCGAAGAGAAGTGAGCGGCAGACTCCACTACCTGCTCGGCTTGCTTTTCTTGTCGATCAGGGATCGAATGCACGAGGCGCAGATCCTCTCCAGGCTCACGGCGAACAATAGGTTCACAATGCTGGGCAAAGGGCCGCGGACCTACACGTTTGTGCGCGCGGAGGGCCGATAGTGATAGTCGCCGTAGCTTCCGGCAAAGGCGGGACAGGAAAAACCACCGTCGCCACGAACCTGGCGTATGTCGCGGCGAACGCAGGACATACTGTAACCTACCTGGACTGCGACGTCGAGGAGCCGAATGGGCACCTCTTTCTCAAGCCAAGGATCGGCAGGAGAACGCCGGTCAGCGTGCCGGTTCCGATCGTGGACGAGAACAAGTGCACAGCCTGCGGTAAGTGCAAGGACATCTGCCAGCACGGGGCCATCGCGGTCCTTGGGAAGACGGCTGTCGCGTTCGAGAACCTCTGTCACGGCTGCGGAGGATGCATTCTGGTCTGCCCTGAGGGCGCGATCAGGGAAGGCCGCAGGCAAATCGGAGTGATCGAGGAGGGTCGGGCGGGAGGCGTTCGGTTCGTGCACGGCAAGCTGAGCGTCGGCGAGGCCATGTCGCCTCCCCTGATACGGGAGGTCAAGAAACGGCTCGCGGGAAACGGCCTGGAGGTCATCGATGCGCCGCCGGGGACGTCCTGCCCGGTGATCCAGTCCATCAGGGGCGCCGACTTTGTGCTCCTCGTGACCGAGCCGACCCCGTTCGGCCTGCACGATCTGAAGCTGGCGGTGGAAACGGTGCGCGTTATCGGTCTGCCGTTCGGGGTTGTCCTGAATCGCGCGGACGGGGGCGACCGGCGTGTTCACGACTACTGCCGCGACGAGCGAATCGACATTCTTCTTGAAATCCCGGACGACAGACGAATCGCGGAAGCGTATTCGCGAGGGACTCTCGCGGCCGAGGCGGTTCGCGAGTATGCTGCGGTGTTTGAATCCGTGTTCTCTGCTCTGCGGCGGCTAACTGGGGAGCGGGTGAGGTGAGTTCGCAATCTCGCAACTACAACCACATTTACGGCCCGGTTTCTTCCCGGCGGCTCGGCCGGTCCCTGGGTGTGGATATCGTACCGTTTAAGACTTGCAGCTACGACTGCGTCTACTGCCAGCTCGGCAGGACCACCAATCTCACCGCTGAGCCGCAAGCCCTTGTGAGCGCCGGGCAAGTGGTCGAGGAAATCGAGCGCTGGCTCCGCAGCGGAGGACAGGCTGACTACATCACATTCGCCGGGTCCGGCGAGCCAACGCTCAACACCGAGCTTGGTGAGATGATCCGCCTGACCCGCGAGCTCACCAGCGTGCCAATCGCCGTGCTCACCAACGGCTCGCTGCTCATGAACCCTGAGGTGCAGGAGGCTGCCTCGTCGGCAGACGTGATCCTGCCGTCGCTCGACGCGGGACGTGAGGACACTTTCAGGTCTGTGAACCGGCCCGCGGAGGGAATAGACTTCGTCGACATGACCGAAGGCCTCGTGAGGACCGCCCAGGAGGCGCGCGGCGAGATATGGCTGGAGGTCATGCTCGTGAGAGGATACAACGACTCGGAGGTCGAACTGAGCGCGATCAGAGAGATCGTCCGCCGCATAGTGCCCGATCGCGTACAAATAAACACAGTGGACCGCCCGTCGGCTTCGGAGGACGTTCAGGCCGTGACCTCGGATACCCTCAGCAGGGCCCGGAAGATACTGGGCTGCAACGCCGAGATAGTCGCGGCTGTGAAACAGCAGCCTGAGGGGGCCGGCGGTCTCTCGGCGTCAGAGACGGCGGTGCTCGACTTGTTGCGACGCAGACCGTGCACGATCCACGGAATCGCGTCGAGCCTGGGCCTGCACATCAACGAGGCAGGCAAGATCGTCCACGCGCTTGCGGTCGAGCGCAGAGTAGAGTCGGTGCGCAGAGGCCGGGAGTTGTTCTACCGCTGCGCTGCGAGAAAGCGCGTCTCTCGCGGTGCTGAATTTGATTGTGCACCCAGGGTGGAGGAACCAGATGTCTGACACGACAACAACGCAAGAGCCGTCGCTTGCTGAACAGGCCAACGAGATCGCGCACGTGGTCGGTGTGATGAGCGGCAAGGGCGGGGTGGGCAAATCGCTCGTGACCGGCCTCCTGGCCGTTGCGCTCGGGAGGCAAGGGTGGAGCGTCGGAATCCTGGACGCGGATATCACCGGGCCCAGCATACCGAAGATGTTCGGGGTGCACACGCGGCCCGATACGTGCGAATTTGGCCTGCTGCCACCGGAGAGTGCATCAGGCATCAGGCTTATGTCGATAAACCTGCTACTCGAAAGACAGGACGATGCCGTGATCTGGCGCGGTCCGCTGCTCTCCAATACTGTCAGGCAGTTCTGGCAGGAGGTCTTCTGGGGCAAGCTCGATTACCTCCTCGTGGATCTCCCGCCCGGCACGGCCGACATTCCGCTTACGGTGATGCAATCGCTGCCCCTGGACTGCGCGATCGTGGTGACCTCGCCCCAGGACCTGGCCGCGCTGGTGGTTCGGAAGGCCGTCGGCATGTGCGGCAGGCTGAATGTGCCGATCCTGGGTCTGGTGCAGAACATGGCCTATCTCAGATGCCCGGAATGCGGGAAGATCGTCTATCCGTTCGGCAACTCCAACGGCGAACGGCTGGCGCACGAAATGGGCATCCCCCACATTCTGGACCTGCCAATAGACCCTGAGATATCCCAGCGTTCGGACTCCGGGACCATCGAGGAATACCAGGCCAATCCCTTCGTGGAGAAGATAGAGGCCGTCGTCAATCCCGTTGACGCGCTGTCCCTGGCGAGGAGAGCCGACCACCATGCCGACTGAACTCGCGGTCGTCAGTGGCAAGGGCGGGACGGGCAAAACGAGCCTGGTTGCCTCGTTCGCCGCACTGGCAGAGAGCAAGGTGTTAGCGGACTGCGATGTCGATGCCGCGGACCTGCACCTTGTGCTCGCTCCCAGAGTGATCGAGCGCGCGGATTTCACCGGCGGGAAATCGGCGAGGGTAATCTTGGAGAACTGCATCGGCTGCGGGAAGTGCGCCGAGGTGTGCCGGTTCGATGCGGTGACGTTCGACGGCCCGCCCAACGACGTGGTCGCCAAGACATATCTCATCGATCCGCTGAGCTGCGAAGGATGCGGTGTCTGCGCGCATTTCTGTCCTGCACAAGCAATCGAGTTTTCGCCCCACGTAAGCGGGGAGTATTACATATCCGAAACGAGGCACGGCCTCCTGGTTCATGCCAGGCTCGGAATCGCGCAGGAGAACTCGGGCAAGCTGGTTACGCTGGTCCGCCGAGAGGCACGACGGGTCGCCGAAGAAAGAGGGCTTGACCTTCTGATCATCGACGGCGCGCCCGGGATCGGCTGCCCGGTGATCGCGTCACTCGCGGGAGTTGATCTGGCCCTGATCGTTACCGAGCCTACAGTTTCGGGCATGCACGATCTGGACCGCGTCGCAGATTTGGCCGCCCACTTCGGCATACCCGCGTGTGTGTGCGTCAACAAGTGCGACATCAACCTTCAGATGACCCGCAGGATCGAGAAAC
>JBMFPI010000121.1:0-9457 GCA_049969195.1 Armatimonadota bacterium | reverse complement strand
CCCGGCGGCTCGCTTACAAGCTCCCCGTCGATGATGCATATTCCGAGCGGGTCGCCAGTAAACGGGAAAAAGTCTGCGTTAACGCCCACGAGCGCGCCTCGGCGGGCCGTCATAGCGCTTATTGTTTCGCGGCCCTTCGCCGGGTCGTTGGCAATGACTACATCCTTGCCAACCGCGGTCTTGATCTCCACCCGAGGGTCGCCGAGGTCGACGCTGACGCAGTTGATGATCAATGGACACACGGGGTTTGTGTCGACCTCCTGGCTGAGCACTACACCTGGCCCGATCTGCTTTACGACCGGCGCGGAGAGACCGGGCAGGCCGAGCAGGCCCAGTAGGCCTAGCAGGCAGGTTAAGCCTAAATAACGTCTACTGCCAATCATGCTCCCTCCAAGCGTTATTGCGATAGAACACAAAACCGGCGTTTTCGGTAATTCGACACGCCCTCAGGCGCGCAACACGCTCGCGAAAGCTGCGTCCGGGGCAACATGCCCCGGCCGATCCAAGCTCTGTTTGTCCATGGACCGGGGTTGCTACCTCGGTCCCGGGTTCTGACGGCATAGTGCCGCTGTAGGGCATCCGCCAGCCGCGCAGATTCATTTGGCGCATTTCAGGTTCTCCAGGGCGATTGCCGCGTTTCGCTTGAGCCGCGCAAGCCCGATCCAGCCGATAGCACTTGGTCTTACGAGTTGCTCGAACTCGCGCTGGGTCATTTGCAGAATCGGCATCAGCTCCGGATACGCGCCGGGAAAACGCGGCTCGGCAAACTCCGGCGCGGTCGGCTTGACTCCGGCGTTTTGGGGACAGACCTCCTGACACGTATCGCAGCCGTAGATTCGGACGCCCAGCTTCGGGCGCAGATCTTCCGCGATTGCTCCTCGCGACTGCGTCAGCCACGACAGGCAGCGCCTCTTGTCCACGGTATATGGCGCTGTAATCGCGCCCGTCGGACAGTGACGCAGGCATCGCCCGCAATCGGGGCACCGATCGATCCGCAAAGGCGTGCCGATCGGCAGATCTAGATCGGTCACGATCTCCCCGAGCGATACCCACGACCCGCAGTGCTCAACGAAGACGTTCGAGTTCCATCCCCTCCAGGCGATTCCCGCCAGAACCGCGAGCTTGCGCTCCGGGATTGGCGTGGTATCCACACAGATCTCGAGCCGCGCCCGCGGGCGTTCCGCGAGAATGCTGTCGGCAAGACGGGCGAGCTTGTCCCGCAGGACCGCATGATAGTCCGCGCCGCGCGCGAAACGCGCCACCAGGCCGCGCGGGGGTTCGTCCTGCGCCTGCACGGTCTCGTCGCGCGCCTGGCTGGCGCCCACTTGCCTCGGCTGCGGCTCATTCGGCGGCAGATACGAGACCGCCGCGCACACCACCGAGCGCGCCCACGGGAATATTCGCCGAACTTCACAAATCGCCGGCGCTATCCCGACAGCGTTCAGTCCGAGTTCGCTGCCCCATTCACGAAGCCGCTCCGTTAGCACAGATCAATGATACCAGATACGCCAAACAGGGGGTGTATCACACAAACGGCGAATTACTATCCTGAGTATTGCGGTGGGCACGCTTTCCAGGATCCTTCGGCTTGCCTGACAAGCGTCGAGTCGCCGAAACGTATCATCTCAGTCTTGCGCACGCACACGCCCAGGACCGGATCATCCTGACCTCGATTCAGGATCCGTTCTTTCGGCGGGTGGCCGCTGAAACAAGTTCAGCACGAGGCGGTTCCGGCGCAAGCGAATTGTCTCGATCGCAACATCCTGTTGACACGAGCGCATTGCTCGACTATGCTGAGTCGGTAACTTCGACGCACGGGATTCTTATGGCCGAGCTGCCGGACCTGCCCGGACTTGAATCAATCGAGGAAGAGATAGACGAGGGCTGGCCGTGCTGGTGTTGTCTGCCGGTGCCGCTTGTTATCGTTGGCGGCGCTGTGCAAGGATACTGGCTGTACGGGCTGATTGCCTCCGTCGTGCTGGCGGCGCTCACGGTTGTCCTGGGCCGTCTGAGCAAACACCGCATCAGGACGGACGAATGGGAACTGGCCGACGCTTCGCCCCTTCGCGCGATACGGATCGCGTGGGCCGAGGTCACCGACGCAGCCACCGTAACGACCGAATCCGACGAGCCGGAGCGGTATATCCGGGTCGACGGGCCCGGCAAGCGGATTCGCGTTCCCGTTACTGGAGTTGATATGGCGGCGCTGGAGGCATCCGTCTGGCAGCATCTTCGGCGCTATGGAAAACACGCTGGCGTGAAACTATCGCACGACGCCCTCTCGCTGTGGATGCCGATCCCGGATGACATCCCCGACGAGATGGATTGGGAGATGCTGCGCGGGCTCGACTGGGCCGACCAGGCCAGGTACTCGGTTCGCCGGCGCTATATCCTCTGCGAGTTCGTCGACCGCGAGCCCGACACCAGACCGACAGCGATCGACTTCGCAGCCGTTACCTCGGCTCGATGGGAATACTACGACAGCGAATCTCTCAGCCTGGTTATCCAATCGGATACGGACTCGATTTACATTCCTTTCGATCCCGAGGATCCGGCATCCGCGCAGCTTCTGCTGGCCGTCATCCGCCGGCTACGCAGCTTGAATCAGGTGAAGCCGCTTGCGATCCCTAGTAGGATTCGCGAGCTGGTCGGGCTAACTCTGATGTGAGGTCTTTTCGATAGAACGCAGACTCGGCGTTCTCAGCCGTTGCGCCACTTGAGGGGCGTCGGAGGGCGGATCTGCGTCCTATCGCAATTGCCTGATCTGGCGACACAATCGAGGGGGAGGCGGCAGCATGAAACATTCTGCGGGTGCTACTCGACGCGAGTTTCTAAAGATGGTAGCTGCCGGGTCGGCGGGACTCGCGCTCGGGCGCGGCCCCGCCGTCGAAGGGTATGAGGGCGCGAAAATGCGAAAACCCAACATCCTTTTCCTGATGACCGATCAGCACCGCGCGGACTGCGTCGGCTGCGACGGGAACCGCGTAATCAAAACCCCGAATCTGGATCGTATCGCTCGCGACGGAGTCAGGTTCATCCACGCTTACAGCTCCACGCCGACCTGCACCCCGGCCCGTGCTGCTATCCTCACCGGTCTGTCGCCTTGGCATCACGGGATGCTCGGGTTTGGCAGGATTGCCGAGCGTTACCCATTCGAGCTGCCCAGAGCGATGGCGGACGCGGGCTACTACACGTTTGCCATAGGCAAGCTCCACTATCATCCTCAGCGCAACTATCACGGATTCCACGGCGCCCTGCTTGATGAGTCGGGTAGGGTCGAGAGCCCCGATTTCGTGAGCGACTATCGCAAATGGTTCAAGGAGAAAGCCCCGGGCCTCGATCCGGACGCGACCGGTATCGGCTGGAACAGTTACCTCTCGGCACCCTATGCCCTGCCGGAGGAACTTCACCCGACGCGATGGACTGGCGACAGGGCAGTCGAGTTCATCAGCAGGTATGATCGGCCTGAACCTTTCTTCCTCAAGGTCTCTTTCGCCAGGCCCCACAGCCCGTACGACGCCCCGAGGCGGTTCTGGGACATGTACAACGAGGACGATATGCCGCCGCCGCATGTCGGGGACTGGGCGGGCAGATACGCTCCCATCGACGATCCCGCGGACCTCGACCTGTGGCATGGTGATTTGGGGATCAAGCAGGTGAAGCGCTCGCGGCACGGATACTATGGCAACGTAACCTTCATCGACGAACAGGTTGGCCGCATCCTTAAGGCTCTCGAAGACCGCGGGATGCTCGAAAATACCCTGATTCTTTTCACATCCGACCATGGCGACATGCTTGGCGATCATCACCTCTGGCGCAAGTCATACGCATACGAGGGCTCCGCGCGCGTCTCGATGCTGATCCGCTGGCCCGATGCGCTTGCTCCGAATGCGGAACGCGGACGCGTCCTCTCGCAGCCCGTGGAACTGCGCGACCTGCTGCCGACGTTCCTCGATGCGGCGGGAGCTAGGATCCCCGATAACCTGGACGGCGACAGCATGCTCAAACTCATCCGCGGTGATACATCCGGCTGGCGCGACTGGATCGATCTCGAGCACGGAACCTGCTACGCGAAAGAAAATACATGGAACGCTCTGACCGACGGCCGGTGGAAATACATATACCACGCATTCGACGGCCGCGAGCAGCTTTTCGACCTGAGGACCGACCCCGGTGAGACTCGTGACCTTGCCGGCGATCCCTCCTGCTCGAACGCGCTCAAGGGGTGGCGCGAGCGGATGGTGAAGCATCTGTCCGAGCGCGGCGAGGAGTACGTCAGAGACGGCAAGCTTGTCCCGCGGCCGCAGAGGATAGTCTACGGGCCGATGTTTCCTGGCAAGCGTTCCTGACTGCGACCTGTGCCGCAATGCATTGTTGTTGCGATAGAACGTAAAACCCAGCGATTTCGGGACATCTATGCTCCTCAACTAAGCGGGAGAATCGCCGAAAACGGGCCCCTTTTCTGTGCTGCGAGAAGGACTAGGATGACGAACCGACCGAGCCCTACGGCGATGAGGTCGCGCAGCGTACTCCATGCTCACCGCTGCCCTCTCTGGTCGAGGGAGAGGGAGTTTTCTATGCTCCGGGAATTGCGTCATGCTGAACTTGTTTCAGCATCCGGGCGCCGAAACGATGGATCCTGAATCGGGTTCAGGATGACGGGGTCTTGGGCGTTTTCGCTAGTAGGACAGAATTGACTTGTCGTTGCGCGGCTTATTGATACAGCCCCGACGGGGTGGTAGAATAGGCGAGGCTATGTCAGAGATTAGGAGCATTCTCGCAACAGACTGTGGGTCCACCACGACCAAGGCCATCCTTATCGAGAAACAAAGCGACGAGTATCGGCTTGTCGTGCGCGGAGAGGCACCGACAACTGTCGAAGCGCCGTTCGACGACGTCACGGTTGGTGTTGTGAACGCGGTGCGCGAAGTCGAGGAGCTCGCGGACAAGCGGATTCTTGACACCGACGGCCGCATTATGACGCCCTTGAGGGAGGATGGAGCAGGGGTTGATATCTATCTATCGACTTCGAGCGCAGGCGGCGGTCTGCAGATGACCGTCGCGGGCGTCGTAAAGGCAATGAGCGCCGAATCGGCCGAACGGGCGGCCCTCGGCGCAGGCGCGATCATTATCGACGTGATCGCCGTCGACGACGGCCGCAAGGACTACGAAAAAATCAAGCGCATACGTGAGCTCCGGCCCGATATGATCCTGATGTCGGGAGGAACGGACGGCGGCACGGTCAAGCATCTGGTCGAGATTGCAGAGATGCTGGTGTCGGCTGATCCCAAACCGCGCCTCGGCGTTGGCATGGCTCTGCCGGTCATCTATGCCGGGAACAAGGACGCCCGTGAGGGCGTGAAAGAGGTTCTGGGGGATCGCGTCGACCTGCGCATCGTCGACAATCTCCGTCCGACCCTTGACCGCGAGAACCTAGACCCCGCACGCGAGGCGATCCACGAGCTCTTCCTTCAACACGTGATGCAGCAGGCCCCCGGTTATAGTAAGCTCAGCTCCTGGGTCAGCGCCGGGATTATGTCCACGCCGAACGCGGTAGGAAAGATCATACAGACCGTCGCCGAACAGCGCGGCATCAACGTGCTGGCTGTTGATATCGGGGGCGCGACCACGGACGTGTTCTCGGTTTTCAATAAGATCTACAACCGAACCGTCAGCGCGAACTTGGGGATGAGCTATTCTATCTGCAATGTGCTCGCCGAGGCGGGGACGGCAAACATCGCTCGATGGGCGCCGTTCGAGGTCGATCAGACAAGCTTGCGCAACAGTCTTCGGAACAAGATGGTCCGTCCGACCACTATCCCACAGACCTTGCGAGACCTGCGGATCGAGCAAGCTGTCGCGCGCGAGGCCCTGCGGCTGGCGTTCGAACATCATAAGACGCTGGCGAGATCGCTGAAGGGGGTGCAAACCGTCCGCACAATCGGCGAGATTCTGGATCAGAAGGAAACGGGCGAGACGCTGGTCGATATGATGTCCCTCGATATGATTGTAGGTAGCGGAGGAGTTCTCAGCCATGCGCCGAGGCGCGCGGAAGCCGCTTACATGATGCTTGATGCGTATCAACCGGAAGGCGTGACTATGCTGGCCGTCGACTCCATTTTCATGATGCCTCAGCTCGGAGTGCTGTCCACGGTCCACCCACAGGCGGCTGCCCAGGTCTTCGACCGGGACTGCCTGATCAAGCTCGGCAGCGTGATCGCCCCGGTCGGCAGAATCAAGCCCGGCGAACCTGCGTGCATGGTCGAGATAGACGGCGAAACTCACCGTGTGAGCTTCGGCGAGATCAAACTCGTGCCGCTTCGCGTAGGCGAGACGGCACGGGCCGTAATCAAGCCCTCAGGCAGGATGGACGCGGGCGCCGGGAGAGGCCGAGAGGTCACGGCGGAGGTGGAAGGTGGCGCGGTCGGCGTGATCATCGACTGTCGCGGTCGGCCGCTGGTGCTGCCGGACGATCCCGAGGCGCGGATCGCCAAACTGCGCGAGTGGCACGCGGCGCTGGGTCTGCCGGAGGGTTAGGGCGATGGGAACAGCGTACACCCCCGGGCTCACGGTCAGTCCGGGCACGACGATCAGGAAAACGAGAAGACTGCCCCTGAAGGGCCGCGTGATGGTTGCCGTCGGGGAACAGGTCACGGCGCAGACGGTCGTCGCACGGACGGAGATCCCGGGCGTAATGCAGACCGTCAAGGTCGCGGAGATGCTCGGACTCGAGGCTGCTGAGGCGATAGCCGCGCTCAAGGTAGGGCAGGGAGACCGTGTAGAAGCGGGACAGGTGATCGCCGAGAGCAGGTCGTTTTTCGGGTTGTTCAAATCCGAGTGCAAGAGCCCGTTCGCAGGCACGGTCGAGCTGATCTCACACACCACGGGGCATGTCGGCGTTAGAATGCCCTCGACGCCGGTTGAGGTGACTGCCTACATAGACGGCACCGTAGCGGAAGTCATACCCGAAGAGGGTGTTGTGGTAGAAACGTTCGGCGCGCTGGTTCAGGGGATATTCGGCATCGGAGGTGAGCGCACGGGCAAGCTGAGAGTGCCGGGCGGATCGCCGGAGGCGGTGCTGACGGAGGAGATGATCTCCGATGAGCACGCGGGGGCGGTGCTGGTAGGCGGGTCGGGGGTCACGCTCGGAGCGCTCAAGAAAGCGGCGGCGATAGGTGCAAGCGGGATAGTGGTAGGCGCGATCGCCGATACCGATCTCATTGAGTATCTAGGTTACGACATCGGCGTGGCTATTACCGGCCAGGAGGACATCCCTACCACGGTGATCCTGACCGAGGGCTTCGGCTCGATCCGGATGGCTCAGCGCACGTTCGACCTGTTGCGGTCGCTTGACGGCCGGCAGGTTTCGATCAACGGCGCGACTCAGATCCGTGCCGGAGTGATCAGGCCCGAGGTGATTGCGCCGCTCGAATCACGGCCGGAGAGCACATCTCGGCCGTCAGCGGGCCAGATGCTCAACATAGGAAGCAGCATCCGCATCATTCGCGAGCCATATTTCGGCGCGCTCGGAACGGTCACCAAGCTGCCGCCGGAGCCGGTCGAGATCGAATCCGGAGCCACCGTGCGAGTCCTGGAAGCTCAACTTGCCGACGGCGCCTACGTCATCGTCCCGCGAGCGAACGTGGAGATTATCGAGGGCTAGAGCCGCGTCTCGGCGACCTCAGGCTCGGGCTTTTCGGCTGCCTGCTGGGGCAGGCCGCAGCCAAGGTAGTCCCTCTTCCATACCGGGTCGAGCAGCTCTTTCATCCGCCGGCCGTATTCGACCATCTTCGCATAATACTCGGGATCCTCAAGTGCAGCTTTAGCTTCAGGAGTGATCGGCCGACCGCCGCACTCGCGCACGACCTGCGCGAAATGGTCGAAGTGGTCCCGGATGGCGCACGGGCACAGCCAGTTGTCGGTTTCCTGCGGGGGTTTTTCGTAACCGTACTCGTGCTGCCACTCACGAATCTTCTTCATCAGAGGCAGGTCCAGCACCGAGTTGAGATCCCCGCCGCGGGCGAAGACGTCATTGATGTTGTCGGCGGCGTAGGGCGTGAACACGCACGGCATTATGTCGCCGTCCCAGTTGATGTAGAAGTAGCCGGTGCTGCGCCCAGCCGCGATGCAGCCCAGACTTGCCGTGCCCGAGTTCCAGAAATCGACCATAAATACCTGCTTCTCGCGCACGTGCCGCCACATTCGTTCCACCATTTGCACCCTGGCCTCCGGCGGAACAACCAGGTCAACCGACTGGTCGCGGCCGATCGGCATATACTGGAAAATCCAGCAGTAGAGCGCTGCTTGGTCGAAGAAGTAGAAGTTTACAAACTCCTCGCTGGTGATGACGTGCCAGTTGTCACGGTAGGCGGTAGCCGAGATGCCGAAAGGCACACCTGCCCTGCGCAGCCTGTCCATTGCCGCCAGGACCTTCGCATAGACGCCCTTTCCGCGCCTGCCGTCCGTCTCGGCCTCGAACCCTTCCACCGAGAAGCACGGCGATATGTTGCCTACTTCCGCGAGCCGCCGGGCTAGATCATCGTCGATCAAGGTGCCGTTCGTGTAAACCATAAACAGGTCCTGGCTGTGACGCTGGGCCAGGTCCAAAAGGTCGCGGCCATTGTCCCTCCACAGGAACGGCTCGCCTCCAGAGATAACGGTGAAATGCGAGCCCCACATCTCCCGCTTCTCGCGGAGGATTCTATCGAATGTTTCGAAGCTCAATTGGCCGCCGCGGAGCGCGGCATCGGCCGCGTAGCAGCCCTTGCACTTTAGATTGCAGCGGCCCGTGGGGCTAATTGTGATGAAAGACGGCGGCTCAAAGCCAAGTTTCACCGCTGCCCTGGCCAGCTTCTCGTTCATAAAAACGTTTCCGAGGAACGCTTCCAGGATGGTCCTCATAAACCGCCTGGAGACAAGTCCGCGCCTCATTATCCGATCCAGTCCCCTCAGCAGGGAGATCGCGCAGTCCAACCGATCGATTTGCACCTGACGCAGACATGCGTCGGGACTGCATTCCTCGGCTTCCTTCCGGAGGGCCTTTTCCGCCTGCGAGAGAACAAACCCTCGCACGCCGTCGTGCCACATCAGTGATTCGAGCACAGTGCTTACCGGCCGACGAGTGAGAATGCGACGAACGTTCATGGTCTCACCTGTCCTTCCAGCCTCGCAGAGGCGTAATTCGTGCCGACGCAGCCAAGGCTGAGATAGTTTACCCCCTCTCACGCGCGAAAGTCAAGAGCGCCACTCTCTTCTCCCTTGAGGTTGTCGCGTTAGAACGCGAGCCAGGCGTTTTCGGCGCTTCGACGCTGCTCAGTTAAGCAGCAGAATCGCCGAAATCGCGCTTGTCGCAACCGCCTCCTTTGACGAGGTGACCGTTCACGAGCCTGTCCCAGCCATAGTGGAAAGTTGACTGGTGGCTCGTCTATTCTATGCCGCTTTGCCCTCCTGGTCAATA
>JBMFPI010000120.1:8142-9481 GCA_049969195.1 Armatimonadota bacterium | reverse complement strand
CCCGGCTAGTCGTCCTGTTCCTCGAGGCTTCCGATTCCGAACTCATCAAGCGATTCAAAGAAACCCGACGCAAGCATCCGCTCGTCACCGCCCAACGGGGCATCAATGAAGCCATTCGGCTCGAACGCGAGATGCTTGACGATCTCAAGGAGATCGCGGACAAGATAATCGACACAACAAACCTGGAACCGGAGCATCTGCGCCGGGCGATCCGGGAGTTCTTCGGCCCCGAAAACGCACAGGAAAGGCTGATGATAGCGGTGGTCTCGTTCGGGTTCAAGCACGGTGTGCCGCTGGACGCGGACGTGGTGTTTGACGTGCGTTTTCTTGCAAACCCGTTCTGGGTTCCGAGGCTCAAGAACCTTAACGGCACGCACCCGGACGTGGTGCAATATGTTCTTTCGGACCCACTGACCGAGCCGCTTCTGGAGAAGCTTTTTGATCTCACGGAGTTCAGCATCCCGCAGTATATACGAGAGGGCAAAGCTTACCTCACGATCGCGATCGGCTGCACAGGCGGAAAACATCGGTCCGTTGTAATCGCCGACGAATTGGCCCGTTTCCTTCGGGCTGCGAATTACGTTGTTAGAGTAGAGCACCGAGACGTCTATCAAGCGAGGGGACAGACCGATGCGCGCCCGACAACTATATAGCAGCGTCAAATGGCTCTACCCGGGAATGCGGGTCAAGCGCTGGCTTGTCCTGATTCCGGTCGGGCTGGCTTTGGCGATAGCGGGAGTTGTCCTGCTTGCCAACATCAGGATTGTGGATGTGCTGGGCGCCGTCGGGAGAGAATCTTTCCGGCTCTTCGGACTCGATCTGACCCGGCCTGCGATACAGATACCGACCGGGATCGGCCTGATTGTGTTGGGCGTGTTCCTGATCTTCGTGAGCCTGCGGCAAGTGGTGCGATCGATCACGAGCGTGGTCAGCCCGGAAGCCCAGGGCAAGCTGGCCGATGTGGTGTTCCAGCGCCGCTACCTGGCGCAGGGACAGCGCATCGTAGTTATCGGCGGCGGAACGGGCCTCTCCACGATGCTCAGGGGCCTGAAACAGCACACTTCCAACATCGTAGCGGTGGTAACGGTTACGGACGACGGCGGCTCATCGGGCCGGCTCCAGCGCGAGATGGGCATGCTTCCCCCGGGCGATATCCGAAACTGCCTGGTCGCCCTCGCCGACGCCGAGCCTATGATGACCGAGCTTTTCCAGTACAGGTTCGGCGAAGAGACCGGCGGGTTCAACGGACACTCCTTCGGCAACCTGCTCATCGCGGCCATGACCCGCATCACGGGGGATTTCGAAAAGGCCGTCAAGGAGACTTCGAACATCCTCGCGA
>JBMFPI010000120.1:0-8132 GCA_049969195.1 Armatimonadota bacterium | reverse complement strand
GCGATACGCGGGCGAGTGCTGCCCTCGACATTGGAGAACGTCCGGCTTCAAGCCGAGCTCGAGGACGGCACGTTCGTCGAAGGTGAAACCGCGATCACATAGTCGCCGAGTCCGATTAAGCACGTGATGCTCTATCCCTCCAACGTCAGCCCGCTGGACGAGACACTGCGGTCGATTGAACTCGCGGACTGCATTGTCATGGGCCCGGGCAGCGTCTATACAAGCGTGATTCCCAACCTGCTGGTCCGCGGTATTCCGGAAGCGATCAGTGAGTCTGACGCGGTCAAGATATACGTCTGCAACGTGATGACCCAGCCGGGGGAGACCGACGGCTACAAGGCGTCAGACCATGTCAGAGCCGTGGCTCGCCATACCGACAGGCGCGTGTTTCAGTATGTGCTGGTCAACCAGGAAAGGCCCTCGAAAGAGCTGCTGGAAAAGTATGCCGCCGAGCGTCAGTACTTCGTGGAGCCTGACGCGGCCGCTATTCGCGAGATGGGGTATCGGCCTATAGTCGGCGACTACATCAGCCAGACAGACGTCGTTCGTCACGCTCCGGAGAAGCTGGCACAGGCGATTCTGAAGCTGATATACTAGAGGCTGTAAGTGAGGTTGCGTGGTCTTGCCCGGTCCTGACGTTATCCTTGCCTCCGCATCCCCGAGGCGGAAAGAATTGCTCTTGCTCATCTTTGATGACTTCCTTGTCGTGCCCAGCGGGTTCGATGAGGATTCTGTGCCACCCGAACTCCCTCCGTCTCGCCACGTCGTATACTCGGCTGAAACGAAGGCCCGCCAAGTTGCGCAGAATCATCCGGACGCTCTCGTCATTGGGGCGGACACGGTGGTAGTGGCCGAGGGTTACATTCTCGGCAAGCCCGCCGATGAAGAAGATGCCCGTCGTATGCTCCGTCTGCTGAGCGGGTGCACCCACCAGGTATACACAGGGGTCGCCGCAGCCAGAGACCACCAACTGCACAGCGACTTTGAGTGCACGGATGTAACCTTCAGGGACCTCTCCGAAGACCTCATCGCCCGCTACATTGCTTCCGGGGAGCCGATGGATAAAGCCGGCGCCTACGCCATACAGGGCAAGGGCTCCATCCTGGTGACGGGCATAAAAGGCTGCTACTTCAACGTCGTCGGCCTGCCGCTTTACAGGCTGAGCCGACTGCTTGAGGAGTTCGGCATCCGGCCGCTCTCGACCTAAAAACGAGAGGCTGTCGCGATAGGCACCTTTTCGGCGATTCTCCTGCTTAACCAAGGAGCGTCGAATCGTCGCAAACGCTGGGTTTGCGTTATTGTGTACCGCCGGAACCCCGGACCTGGGCATTACAACCTATGCATCTCGAGGCAGAACTCCTGCTCCCTGGACGGGAGAGGGTCGGGGTGAGGGTGACAAACTCCCTGCGTGTACTGCCTGCGGGAACTTATCGCCCTCGCAGTCCTGCCTGGGTTCGGCACTCCAGTCGTTCCCGCAGCACACAACTTCGCCCGGGGCAGCAGGCCCGGGCGATCAGACGCCCTCGTCCTGAACTCCATTGATCATCCATCTATTCGGCGCGTGGGTGCCGAAACGAGTTCAGCATATCGCGGTTGCTGCAACACTGAGCTGATACCCAGGGTCAGTGACCTGGCCCGAAGGTGGCCCCGGTCTGGTATAATATCGGGGAAATGAGACCCGGCGGCCTCGGTAGAATCCCGTTCGTAGTTCCGCTAGTCTTGCTCCTCGTGACGACGTCGGGGTGCGGCAGGGGCGAACACCACGCCGGCGGGCGAATGCTCGTGGTGGCTGGGATAGCGCCGATGGCCTGCTTTGCGAAGCAGGTCGGCGGGAGTTTGGTCGAGGTTAAGCTGATGGTACCCCCTGGCGCCAGTCCCCACACCTATCAGCCCGAGCCGGATCAGATGAGGACGCTGAGCCGGGCGTCAGTCCTGGTGCTGAACGGAGTTGGAATTGAATTCTGGGCCGAGAAGGCTGTCGATGCTGCGAATAATCCCAGGCTCGTCGTTGCCGAAACCGCCCGGGGCCTTCCGATTATCGCATCGACGCGTGACAAGCTGCATCCCGGCGGCAACCCGCACGTCTGGCTGGATCCGCTGTATGCCGTTCACCAGGTCGAGGCAATTCGTGACGCCTTTGCGAGAGCCGATCCAGCCAACAGCCGGGCGTATGAGCATAATGCCCGAAGATTCATGCGGGCGCTGCGCAGACTGGACGCCGACATTCGCGCCGAGGTCAAAACGTGGCGGTCGAAGAGCTTCATATCGTTCCATCCGGCATGGGCCTATTTCGCGCGCCGATATGGCCTTGTGGAGGCGGATGTGATCGAGAAGACGCCGGGGAAGGAACCTTCGCCATCGGAAATCAGGCACCTGGTGGACACGGCGCGGAGGATCAGAGCGAAGGCCGTCTTTGCCGATATGCAGTTCTCAACCAGGGCGGCAGAGGTTGTCGCGGAGGAGATCGGGGCGAAGGTGATCCTGCTGGATCCGCTGGGTAGGCCGCCTGACTACGATTATATCGAGACAATGCGTTTGAACTTGGCACGGATGGCCGCAGCATTGAAATGAACGTACATTTGGGGGACGACTCCCCCATAATCGAGATATCCGAGCTGGTAGTGCGTCGCGACGGCATCCCGGTGCTGGATCACATCTCGCTAGAGGTGCGTAGGGGCGAGTTTGTTGCCCTCATCGGGCCGAACGGGGCCGGCAAGACGACATTGCTCAAGGCTATCCTCGGGCTTATCGAGCCGGACTCGGGACAGGTAAAGGTTTTCGGCAGGGCTCCGAAAAGCCTGGGCGCGGCGAGGTCGCGGATAGGCTACGTCCCCCAGATTGCGTCTATAGACCCGAGTTTTCCGGTGACGGTGTTCGAGGTTGTCCTGATGGGGACCTACGGCCGTGTCGGGATCGGCCGACGACCGAGCGATGCGGAAAAGCACGCGGCGAGGGCCGCGCTTGAGAGGGTTGGAATAGCCGACCTGGCCGACCGCCCTATCGGGAGGCTCTCAGGCGGCCACCGCCAGAGGACTTTCATCGCCCGAGCTCTTGCGAACAATCCGGAGTTGCTGATGCTGGACGAGCCGGCTACGGGAGTGGATGTCGCCGCCACGGAAAGCCTGTATACGCTGCTCCGTCGGCTCAAGGAAGAAGGGGTGACGATAATCCTGGTGTCTCACGACATCGGGGTCGTCGCGAGTTATGTGGACAGCGTAGTCTGTCTCAACAGATCGCTGGTAGCGCACTGCCGGCCGGATGAGGTTGAATGCACCGACGCTCTCCGGGCGATGTACGGCTGCGACGTTGCCTATCTGCACCACGGGGAGTCGCCGCACATTGTCGTGGAGGAGCACTGACCGGGTGTGTCATCGTTGCTGCTGCTTCACTGGGTGACGCTCAAGATTTGCAGCTGATGGATATTTTTGCCTACTCATACATGCAGCGCGCGCTGATAGCCGGGGTCCTGATCGGCGGATTGTGCGCGATCATCGGGGTATACGTGGTCCTGAAAGGTCTCTCGTTTATCGGGGCTGGAATATCCCACGCCTCGTTCGGCGGAATCGCGGTCGGGGCGGCGCTCGGCGTTAACCCCGTGTGGACTGCGGTGGTTTTCTGCCTAGCGGTGGGTTGGGGCATCGGCTTTGTCAGCAGGCGAGGCCGGGTGAAGGAAGACACGGCCGTCGGAGTGTTCTTCGCATCTACGATGGCCCTGGGCGTGCTGATAATCGGGTTGATCCACGGGTACCAGGTCGATCTGATGAGCTATCTGTTCGGCAGCATCATTTCCGTCAGTCGCGCGGACTTGTGGACCATGCTCGTGATGGCAGCAGTTGTGCTCGGTTTGGTAACAATCTTCTATAAAGACCTGATGTTCGTAGCGTTCGATGCCGAGATGGCCGAGGTTACCGGCGTGCCTGCCGAGAAACTCTATCTCCTTCTTGTTTCCCTGATCTCGCTCGTGGTGGTCATGTCGATCAAGGTTGTGGGAATCGTACTGGTGTCGGCCCTCGTGGTGACCCCCGCCGCGGCGGCTTTTCAGCTTACGGAGAGCTTCCACAAGATGATTGCTCTTTCGGCAGCGTTCGGGATCGGGGCGTGCCTGGTAGGGCTGGTGATCGCGGACCTGGTGGGGATTGCTCCGGGTGCCACCATTGTGCTACTTGCGACGCTTGCGTTCTTTTTGAGCGCGGCGTTCTCGCCGAAACGAAGCAGAAAAGCGCGGGAATAGAACAGCTTTGCAAAGCGCGGGCAATATGCGCGCGAAAATTCCGTCCGGGGCAACATACCCCGGACGGTCGGGGACGGTCGAAAGCTGCTCGCGATACTTCCGTGTCGTTGCCGGGAGTACAGTGCCGGTCTCAGGCGGCGGCCCGCTCTTGCTGCTGCTCGAGCATACCCTCGATGACCCGGCCGGCTGCCTCGACTACGTCAGGATCGAACTGCTTGCCTGACTGAGCCCGCAGCTCTTCAAGAGCCTGCTGTAGTGACATGGCCTTCTTGTATGACCTGGGCGATGTCATCGCGTCTAGCGAATCGGCCACGGCAATGATGCGCGCAGCAAGCGGTATTTTATTGCCTGCCAGTCCGGCAGGATAACCCTGGCCGTCCCAACGCTCGTGGTGATGCAGCACAATGTCCGCAACGACGGCCAACTGCGGGCTCTGTAGGATAATATCTGCCCCCAGCCGGCAGTGTTGTCTTACAACCGACAGCTCCTCGCTTGTAAGCTTATCGGACTTGGTCAGGATCTGATCCGGCACGCCTATCATGCCGACGTCGTGCAACAAGGCAGCCTTGCAAGCATGCGCAAGCTCGTGAGTCGTCAACCCCATTTCGCGCCCTATCGCTACGGCAAACTCGGCCGTCTTCTGGGAGTGCAGGACACTGCCGGGCTCTCTCGTATCGATGGCGGTGACCAGCGGTCGGATGGTGGCAATGCTCGAGTCCCGCAGGAAGCCGCCGAGGGCCGTGATGCGCTTCTGCTTTGACTCAGCGTCTTTCACAACGTCGCGATATGCGCACACTGTGTTTCGCGTCCGTTTTGCCTCCATCAGGCCGGCGTCAGCAGCTTCCAATAGCTCGGGAGCACTGCGGCCGTCGTCCGGATATGATGCGACCCCCAAGCTCACCGTGAAAGTAAGCTCCACGGCGGTTCGCGGCTGACCTTTGAGGCCAACAACAGGAACAGTCAACTCCTGCACGGCCGCGCGGAGGCGTTCGGCGGCCGCAAGCGCCTGCGGCAGGTCCGTCTCTGGCATCACAACAACGAACTCCTCGCCGCCGTAGCGCGCCGCGACATCCGTAGCCCTCATGGTCCGAAGCATGGTCTGGGCAAGGGCCTTGAGAACGGCATCCCCGGTGGCGTGGCCGTGACTGTCGTTCACAAACTTGAAATGGTCGATATCTACCATGATCACGGCCAACGGCCGGTCGTAGCGCTCGGCGAGCTGAACCTGGCTCCTCAGGTAGTCCTGAAGATACCCGTGATTATAGAGACCGGTGAGCTCGTCGCGGTGAGCGCGGAGCGCCAGCGCGCGGTTGCTCAGGTATCCGAAGCCGACGGCGGCTATGACCGCACACAGGAGCATCAGCGAAACCGACATTTGCTTGATGACGCTCAGGCTGGCCATCATGGCAGCTATCGACCTGACGTCGATCAATACGCCCAGTGGCTTGCCCGCGAGATCATGCAGCGGCAGGATTCCGTAAGACGTATTGTTGTCCGTGGACATTTCCACCGTCTTGCCGTCGGGAAAACGGGATCCGGAGATCGCGCTTGCCACGGCTTGCGGCAGAGCGCGGAAAGAGCCCAGGTGTGCCGCGCTTGTCACCTCGCCTTCGGCTGAGCAGAATACGACCCGATGACCGGTCCCCGGGGCGAGGTCGGAAAGCATTCTTGTATCTACGACCCGGGCTAAAACCAGCATTCCCCTCGGTCAGCCGGTGTCATCGCTTCGCTGAACCGGGTAAGCCACAATCACATAAGCCCGTCCGTCGAGCCGCGCCATGCCGCTGACGTGCGACCCCCTGAGGCATCGCTCGAGCAAGCCGTATCGCCCGATGCCGGCCAATGCCTCGTTGCTTGTGCCTTTCCGGTAGACGACATCCCCTGTCCGGCCCTGCAGCAAGACGATCGTAAAGCCGAAGCTGGACGCAAGGCCGTTTTCGATGTTCATATCGAGCCACTTGGCGTTGCGGCTGATCATCTCGTCGTAGGTCTCGTCCCAGTGGGCGTAGTCGCGGCAGGTGATAGAGTCGGCACTGGTGATCTTCCGGAGCCTTTCCGACATCGTTCGGATGTCAAGTGCGGCGACGTTGCGTTCACGGCGCTGGGTTTCGGTTGTAACGACAGCCTGGATCATGTAAGCATAGATAGCAACAGGCACGACCGCCGCGAGGGGCACCAGGCTTACCTTGCTGAAACCGCCGCCCGGTCTCGCTATGATGCAATAACGCCTGATCAGGCTCCATAGTTTTGCAAGTCTGGCTCGCATCGGTGAGTGTCCCCTCTTTCACCTGTCCAGGGCAATTGTCGTGCTGAATGTCAGGGCAAGCTCGCTCGCACTAGTTTGCTTATCGTTGGGAATGCCGAAGGAGAGCTGCACCCACGTGTCCGAGCCGATGCTTCGGCTGACGCCTAGGCGCAGATGATTCGACTCCCCCGGCAGGTAGTCCGCCGAAAACCAGAGCGTGTCGGACAAGTCCAGGTCAATGCCCGCCATAGTACCGTGAGAGTACGAACCGCGGATCAGGCCCAGGTGCGTCCTCACGCTGCCGATTGACTTCGAAGCGACCAGGTAGGAGGTGGGTGGGCCCGACTTGCTGACGTCCATCAGGCCGAATGCAAGAGATGGGCGACGGCTGTTCTGCTCGATAATCCGAAGTTTGGCATTGAAATATGTCTCGCTGGCCTGTTCAGTTTCGTACTTGTCGGCACCGAACTCAAGGCAATCGCCGAGGCCAAACTGCGACAGAATACCTGCCGTAGATTCCGTTGAGAACATCGCCGAATAGCCGTAGTTTGTGAACTCCAGCAGCATATTGCCGGCACCGACCGTTTCGGCTGTGGGAACGTAATTGAGTGATGCGGGATATGGCCAGGTTCCCGGTACCGCGGCCAGGACCAGCACCAAGACGGCTACTGCGGCCCGGATCGTTGTGTGCATTACTGAACCTCCTTGATCGACAATTACGCCTCGACGAACCCACTCGCTATTGCCGATCTGAGTGCGTCGACTACCGTAGGGTCAAACTGAGTGCCCGCGCAGGCCTCAATCTCACGAAGCGCGGACTCCTGGTCTTTTGCGTCGCGCCAGGGCACGTCCGACGTAAGGATGTCGAATGCCTCGGCGACGGCTATGATCCTGGATCCAAGCGGAATTTGCTCACCTGCGAGCCCGTCGGGGTAGCCTCTTCCGTCGTAACGCTCGTGGTGGTGCTTTACCAGACGTGAGGCGCCGCGCAACCCGTCGATTTTCTCCAGAATGCGGATGGAGATCGCCGAGTGCTGCTTCATGATCTCGAATTCCTGGTCTGTGAGTTTGCCGAGTTTATTGAGTATTCTGCGTGAGATTGCTATCTTGCCGATGTCATGGAGTCCCGCAGCGTATCGGAGATCGGTGAGCTCATCCTGTCCGAGGCCCAATACCTTTCCGATCGCCAGACAGTATCTGCAGACCCGCCGGCTGTGGCCTTCGGCGGTGGTATCGCGCTGTCCCGCTGCGGTCACGAGTGCGTCGATGGTCTGGTCGTAGACACGCTCCAGACCGCTCCTGGCAGCACGCTCAACGCTCATTCGCATCCTCCGTGAAACGGCCGCGTGACGGCGCAGCCAATCGCACTCCCAGGAGGCTTCCCCGACACCTGTTCATTCTGTGGCCAGGAGGCAAGGTTCAGGTCAGGTTAGGGTTCGGAGAACCCTCCCACAACCATCTTCTCCGCGGCTGCTACCACTGCAGATTTCGAACGCAGCCCAGGATTTGACGAGCTTCGTGTGGGGTTACCGTTCGCATGTCGAGGACGAAGGCATCCTGCACTATCCGTCCGAATATCGGCGGCTCGTTCCCACGGAAACGCTCACTCAAATCTTCGGCATCAAGCGCGGTGCTCTTCAGGGCAACACCGCGGCT
>JBMFPI010000119.1:0-9587 GCA_049969195.1 Armatimonadota bacterium | reverse complement strand
CGCCGTCAGATGGAGCAAAGTCTCGCCTCGTGCACGAGTGTAGACCGCCGGCGAGGGCGTCCCACGGCCGTTGCCCTTCGGATCCGCAGCCCACATGGCGCCGTCCGGCACGCCGAACGGAAGCCGAAGAGTAAGCTCTTCGCCGGCACCTGCAAGTGGTGAACACTGCACCACCCACGCCTGCTTGATGCCATCCGCGAGCTGTCGCTTCGGAATCGGGGCGAACGAGATCAGGCTGGGCACGTCAGTAAAACGGTAATCGCGACCGTTGATCTTGATGCCCGTGGTGCCGTAACCGGCGAATGCAGACAGGCCGTTCTTTGACGGCCGGAAGCTCACGAGCCGTTCTCCCTCATACGACACGCGGTACGGACCCAGCTTCGCGTCCTTCAGGGAAAGCCTAGTGGGCGGCAGAACCGATTCGTCAAACTTCTCGCCCTCGGGCCTGAAAAACTCGCCGCTCCAGTTCTCCTTCACCCTGTAATAATGATGCGTGATCGTCACTGCCCCGTTCGGCGATTCGCAGACGACGAGATCGCCCTCGTTAGAGACGAGGTCAGCCCAGCCGGGGCCGTCCTCCGAATACGCTCCCAGCGACCTGAGCAAACTCAGTAACGTCCTGGGGGAATCCGGCGTCGAACCGGACTGGTCATCCCGAGGACGAGCGCCCAGGTAAGCGAGGATGCCGCCTTTTGAGGTTCGGCGCAGAGTGCCGAGCGTCACCTGTTTTTCGCCTATCCTCGCGGCGGCAACGGCGGTCGCCTGTGGTCCGGGTTGGGCTGGGTAGACTCGATCCGGCAGCAGGTGTGTGAGCACCCGAAACGGCCGAACCTGCTTGAGATCCCCCTGGAACGTGATGATCCTGTCCTCGGCGTCCAGGCCGTTCCACGGCTCCTGCACGGACTCGATCCCGAATATGCCCTTCCAGTCGGACAAGGCATCTTTGCCGTCCTCGTGGTAGATTGCCGGCGGAGGACCGGTCCAGAGCACCTTGCCTCCTCGCTCGCCGATCTCGCGGACTATTTTCATCGTATTGCGCATCACCATCGGCTCGAAGAGCGAGACGAGGGTAGTGTAGATGCGGTCCTTGATTTTCAAGCGGCCATCCGGCAGTACTTTCGCAAGCTCGGCGAACTTCTCCTCGGTAAGGTAATCACACCAGCCGTATTGCACCATCCAGCTCCCGAACCGCTCCTCGACGTAGTTCAGGTCCAGCGGATACAGCGCAAGGACGGAACTTCGGCGGTGTTCCCAGCCCTGCACCCAGCCGATGTTCCACGTACGTCCGGCCAGCCCGTACGCCGCGACCACGTCGTTCACCCTCTGCACTACCGGTGCCGGCGCGCCCCAGCAGGCAGAGTATGCGTAGGGGACGTCGTTTACGATCCCGAAGCTGGCGGCGACGGCGTGCGCGTAGTAATTGCGGTCGATCCGGCCTCCCTCAGGGAAGTCGCTCCCGTTTCCCGTGAGGAAATCCCCCCAGCGGAAGTAGTCGTAGCACGCGGACGTGTTCTCGCGGATGGAAGACGACCACTTGTAAGCGGGGGTATAGTCGTATCCACTAACGGCGGCGCCCTTCGGTTTCCATTCAGCGTTGACGTGGTCACACGTGGGAGACTCCTGCCAGGTGGCGTGCGCGCGAGTCCAGATCGGCTTGCGGTTGAAGATCTTTTCGCCGTAACGCTTGGCCTTGATGAAAAGATCGACGACGTGATCCTGCAGCAACCTGAAATAGTCGCGTCTGAACTTCCAGGTCGCATAGATGTCCGAGGGGTTCGGGCCGAACACGTGCTGGGACATCTCGGGTTCCGCCGCTTGTCGTCCGTCCGCGTCAGCGGATCCGCTGGCTGTGGGGATAGAAGCGGTTCTGGTTCTATTGGAACAACCTTCGGATCCGGGGAAGCCGTGCTGAGCGAAGGCGAAATAGACGAGATACCGGTCGAAATCCTCGTAATGATTCCCGTGCAACTTGGCGTATAGCCGCGCAAGCCCCGGGGTCACGTAGCGCGTATTGATCTCGGTGGTGCCGAAGTGCGTGCTGAGGTCCCAATCGAACTGGATGTGCATCTCGTTCGAGTAGAAGCTGTCGTAGCTGATCCCCGCGGCCTTGTGCGTATCCAGCATCCCCGTGAGGTAGGGCAGCGCCTCGGGATGGAAATAGTCCATCTCCTCCACGTCGTATACAATCACGACAAGCACGCGATCTCGGCCTTTCGCCCTGTCCGTCTTGCCGTTGACAGTCCCTTCCGCATACCAGTAGCCGTGCTGCTGCTTCTTGGGAGAGTCCTCGACGGTCAGTTTAGCGGAATCAGAGATATCCACGATATTGCCCGGATCAACCGCGTAATACGCCGTGTCCCCGATACGTTTCTCTGAGAACGCGAACGCCTTGACGCAGTTGACCTCGAGCTTCACCGGCCCCTTGTTGTGAAACCACTGTCTCTGGACTCGAACCGGCACCGAGTAGCTCCCGTCAGGGCCGATCATACCCTCCTGGAACTGGTGCGACTGTCCTCCGCGGCCCTTCTCCCGGTAGTATGCCGGCCCACAATCGAGCGGGCTAAGTACACTCGCGCCGAACCCGACCCCGTGCTCGCGCGCAACATCGTGTAAGGACTTGTACGTGCGCACGCACTGGGGGCTGGTCGGGAAAAACTCGCGCTTGTCCCCACCGAAGAAGAAGTCGTACGCCACATTGATCAAGGCCCCATCGTATCCGGATATGCTCTTGACCGCGTCCTCGAACCTTTTCCCGAACGCCTTCACCTGCATATTTGGTTCGGATTCGAGTCTGACCATCTCTTCGTCGCTCGTGATGATGAGCACCGCTGCCGGACGCAGCAGACGTTGCACTTCCGAGAGGTTATAGACCAGCCGCTCCATAGATGCCACCCCCGGCAAGACCGCCAGCAGCAGGGCGGCGTTGGCTGCCGCCCCGGCGGTAGCGATCAGATGCGTTGCCCTCACGCCTTGTCCTCCTCGCAGATTGCGAAGCCGTACAACCGCGCGAGTTGCTTGACTTGCTTGCGCCAGTCGCCGAAAACCGTCACCCTGTGCCAGCCCATGTCCCAGTTGTCCAGAATCGCCTGGGCGTTTGTCCTGGCAGCGAGCTTGGTTCGGCACGCTTTGGGGTCGTCAACGTTGCGCGTGGTCTTGCCGGTGTGAACCACCATCCGCTTGCTCCATATGTCGAACTCGAGCGTTGTGACCGGCTCCCCGACCGGCAGCAGCGATTGCACCGCAGCGCCCTTCCCGTCCTCCGTGTGAGATCGGATGATGTAACGGTTCGACCTGCCCCTCGGGCCAAACGGCCGATTGTGGCTTACGCAATGGGCGTAGATGATCTCGCCTCTGGCGGTGTCGATCACCGGGTCGGAGACATACCCCGGCCTGCCGGTCATGTAGCGCATCATAAGCTGGGTGCAGGTCGAGTTTACGTCACCCTCGCAGACCCCTGTGCCGCCGTCGTTATTTATCTGGAAGTGCGACAGACACGGGTACGCCGTGATGCGGCCGGAGTAGAACATACCCAGGCAATCCATCGTGACCGCGTCCGCCTTCCTCTCCGAGGCTGCTCTCGCCAGTGCCAGATACATCTTGCCGGATCTGACGACCTCTTCCCGCGTCGGCTCGCGCATCGCCTTGGCGTCTCCTATCCACATATCAGCCCACTCCGCCGCCTCCTGTGCGTTCGCAGCGTCGTAGTAAGCGGCCAGTTCCTTCGAGTCCATCTTGATGAGGCTCGCTCCGTAGACGGCCTTGACCTGATCCGCTATTTTGGCGATGTCGTAGTCGACAATGTCCAGGATCGTAGAATCCTTCATAGCCGCAATGACCTCGAACAGTCGCGCCGCGGATACCACGTCGCCGAAGGCCGACGAGCTGACGGTTACCACAGGTAGCTTCTCGGTGCGGATGGTCGCGTTGGTGGTAAGAGTCTCGCCCGACCCGGCAAAGAGGTCATCGACCATAACTACTGGTTTGCCGGCGTGAATAATCTCGTTCGGCGCGCCTGTCCAGATGCCGATGTTGTAAACCAGGTAGCCGTCGATGTTGCCGGCCTCGTTCACAATCGCCTTTGCCTGTTCGGCGCTCGAGGCGTGCTTTGTTGTGAACTCGATGCCGGGACAGGCAGAGACAAGCTTGCGGGTAAGCTCCCTGGCAACGGCGTCGTAGTCGTAGTCCTTCGTCGGCCACGTGGGATGTCCGGACGGAATATGGGAGAATACCAGCATCACCCGGGCTTTGCGCTTGGCGAAAAGAGGCGTCCTCGATACCGGCCGAGCGGCAAGAACAGGCCCCGCAATCGGCAGAAGCGCCCAGCAGGCCGCGGCTCCTCCCGCCGCTTGCAGAAACCGCCGCCTGGTCATACAGTTTGCACAGCTACCTTCCATCTCGCAACCCTCCTTGAGTTCACGGATAACAGCCTCTTATGCGGGAGCTTCGGACCTGCAATAAGTGCGTTCTATCGCAAGAAGCTGATTAAGCGGGGGGTGGTGCAAATCCTGTGCGGATGTGTTATCCTTCCTCTGTGCAAACGACGTGCATAGGTGGGCTGGAGGTGTCGCGGTTCATCCTCGGCGGGAACCCTATCAGCGGGTTCTCACACCAGTCCGCTGAGATGGACCGGGCTATGCTGCGCTACTTCACGGTAGATCAGATCAAGCGCCTGCTGCGAGAGGCTGAGTCGCTAGGGGTGAACGCGCTCATCGCGCGCACCGACCACCACATCCTGCGCCTGCTGATGGAGTATCGCGATGAAGGTGGCACGATCCAATGGATTGCGCAGACGGCCCCGGAGCTGATCTCTATCCAGCGGGGCATCGAGATTGCGGTCAAGGGCGAAGCCTCAGCGTGTTTCATTCACGGCGGCGTTATGGACCGGTTGTTTGAGATGGGCCGCCTCGACGAGGTGCCTCCGGCGCTGGAGATGATCCGGTCGGCCGGGATGCCTGCCGGCGTCGCTGGACACAACCCCGATGTTCATCGTTGGGCCGATGGCGAGTTGGACATCGACTTCCATATGTGTTCCTACTACAATCCTGCCTCCCGCAGAGCGTCGGGAGAGGTCAGGCCGGGGACGACTGAGCTTTTCCGCGATGCGGACCGCCTGGCGATGGTTGACGTTATTGCGACGCTATCGAGACCCGCGGTGCACTACAAGGTGCTCGCGGCGGGGCGGGCCGCCTCCCAGGATGCGTTCAGATTTGTTGCTGCGCACCTGCGGCCGGGGGATGTGGTGTGCGTTGGCATCTACGACGAACAGAGGCCGGACATGCTGCGGCAGGACATTCTGCTTTTCGAAAGCAGTCTGTCGGAGCAGGGCCAGGGCGCCGGTTCTCCGGGCTGATCGGACTAGCGGTTCCTGGAGAACAGGCCGTTGCGGAAGGCGCATTTTCGGCGATTGTCTTGCTAAGACATAGAGCGTCGAGTCGACGAAAACGCCGGGTTTGCGTTCTGTTGCAGCCACCTGGTGGACAACATTATTTTACCGCGCGGCAGTGGGTGGTCAATACCAGTTAACGTTTCAGCAAGGATATCTCGAAGCTTGCAGACTATGATGGTAGAAGGATTTGGCTGATGCGCCGATTAGGACCTTATTTTGTCCACTGACTGCCAACTCCAATAAAGAGTTTCACATAGGGCTTGCAAAAATGGCTGTTAGCTGGTAAACTGTTTTTTAAAGCGCATCCGGGCGGCTCGGCAAAGCTGCAGGGGGGTCTCAGTATGAACGCACTTCCCGTCGGTCCCGAGCAAGTTGCTACTGGCGAGGCGAGGTCTCGCTACTTCCAGGACCTGGAGCGTTGGGGGTTCGACATCCCCTACAACGCTTTCTACGCGCACCGGTATGAGGATGTCCGGGGCAGGCTCCGTGAATCCTACGTCGAGTTTGCGGCGGAAGCGCATCGCAGAGGGTATCCCGCCTTCATACAGATACAGTCCACTGTCTGCGCCGGGGACAGGGTCGGGATCGAGGAAGCCCAATACAACCTGGACAACGAACCCGACCGGTGGGGCGAGAACGGGTTCTTCGCATCGTTTAGCTCCGATGCCTGGAAAGAATACCTCAAAGAAATCACCTCCATCTTCGTGCGTGAATACGGCTACGACGGCGTCGTCTTCGAAGAACCTATGTACAGGGTCGATATCCCCGGCACCAAGGACCGGTTCTACGAGAAGTTCACCGCTGCGTTTCCCGATGTCGCCTATCCGAGGTCGCGCGAGGAGTCAAGCGAGTATCTGCGTGTCCAGCAAGCCAAGGCCGAGTCGGTTATCAGCTTCTATACGGATCTGGCGGCTCATGCGAAGAATGTCGGAGCAAGGCATGTCGGGGTGATGCCCTGGTTCTTCATACCCACGGTGGAAAACACCCCGCAGGCCACCCTGAACACGTCCTGCAACATCAACGCCATAGTGCGTATCCCGGACGTCGATTTCGTTGTGGTGCGGATGCAGCCCGATAACGTGTTCTGCAACGTGATGCGCACCGGCGATGATATGCAGACCTCGCCACGGCTTTACTATGTTGAGGTGATGGCGCACCAGTTGGGCAAGCCGGTAATTGCCGTCAACAACCCGACCGATGAACACACCGACTACCCGTCCTGTCCGCTGATACCCATTGAGTTCTTCCGTGATGCTACTCTGGCCTCGCTCGCCGCGGCTCCCAACGGCTTCACCCGACACTGGTACGGCCAGAACTACGGCAGGGACGACGAGCATATGCAGGTTCTGACCGAAGCCGCCGCCTGCACCAGCCGCCTGGGCAACCCGCTGGCGCACGTGGCCTTTGTCTTTTCTTACTCGGGCACGCGCCACGCCGAGCCGTGGACTTGTGAAACCGTCTTCAGACACTACTGGGCGCTGGCGAAACAGCTTGCCTTCCAGTCCAATTTGCCGATGCTCACATTCCATGCCGAAACGCTTGCCGAAGACCTCGCCGCGCATCCTGAGGTGAAATGCCTGGTTTTCGACGAGCACTTCCCGCTAACTCCCGACCAGATCGTCGCCCTCAAGGACTGGTGGGCCGGGGAGGAGCGGCGAGCGGTGGTTGCATTCGGCTCCGGACTAGGTTTTTCTGCGGACCCGGGCTTGCCGGGGCCGGTGCCCTCCGCTCGAGCATATCCGGGGCTGCTAGAGCTAATAGGACTGAGACAGGAGGATCCGCCGCAGCTCGTCTTTGAGGAACCTGTCAGCCTCAAGAACGTATCGCGCGTCCGCCGGAAGGCCTTCCTGGAAGAAAGTGCCGTGCCCGGCCTCACCAGAATTGCCAACGTCCGAAGGGTTTTCGGCTCCCGCGCTGCGGTGCTTTACGAGGCGGGTGTCGAGGGGCTGGGTGTGCCGGTCGTTGCCGAGTACAGGGACCGCACGACTCTGGCCGTCTTCTGCGGGTTCGGGCTTGCTGAAGATACTGCTGCCCTTGTGTCCGAAGCCATAATGTTTGCGTTGAAAGAGTCAGGCTGTCCGCCACGCGTTCTCAACTCCTGTAGCGATGGAATCCTGTGGAACCACAACAAGCACGGTTATCTGATTATCGCAAACACCTCCGACGAAGTCGGCCGGGCCGTGCCTGATGTCGGTCGTGCGGTCCTGTGGGACTGTCGCGCCCAGAATGCCGTGCCCGATGAGAAGGCACCCTTGACACTTGAGCCGCACTCTTTCGGCTTTTACAGGATGGTCGGGCGAAGATCCAAGTTCATGGACGTGCTGGGTGCGAGTGCACTGCTGGACGTGACCGACGGCGCCGGCCGAGCCGACATCGAGCTGGTCACTGGCCGGGACACCGTCCTTGTACTGCGCTACCCGCCCAGAGAAGTTTTCGTGGACGAAAAGCGCTGCCCGACCGTGCAGGGAGTCAAGGACGGCGCATATCACGTCGCTCTCCGGTCGTGCCGGCCCGGCGTCCACAAAGTAACTCTTCGATGGTAATCCCTACCTAACCCAGGTTGCCAGTCGGTGCCTCTGGCAGAACCCATTCGGCTTTGCTCTTGCCCACCCGTCCCCGAAGTGTGCCGAAAAACTCCCTCTCCCTCGACGGGAGAGGGCGGCGTGAGGGCGATATGTTCCCTCTCCCTCGACGGGAGAGGGCCGGGGTATCTTACCCCTGCCCAAAGCCATGATGCGGCGGGCGTTACAGTAAGGTAAGATTGATCCCCTCCCGGCGGGCGATGCCGCGACGCTTAGCTTAACCGTCGACTAACCCCCGTTACAAAAACCAGTATTATTACTAGGTGCAAAGCCCTTGACAAGGGCGCATACCGGGGATACAATCCCCGCGCGGGCAGATGTGACCCCGAATAGGTCGACTGGTCAACAGAAGGGAGGGTGTTGCGATGAAAGGGGTCTACCTCGCCGCGACTGCCATTGCCGCAGTCGCCACGCTCCTCCTGGCCGGCGCGCTGCCCGGAGCGCCCGCCAGGGAACTGACTTCCGTCAAGAACGGCGATCCTGCCGCACCGATCCTACAGTGGTTCCAGCACCGCCTCGCTCCTGTAGTCGTAAGCAATCAGAAAGAATTCCACGACAACTACGGCTATGGTGACGGCTGGCACCCCTGGGGAGGGGTCGCGAGCTGGCATGCTGTCAAGGGGGTCGTCACGAACGTTGTCATCGACCCGACGGACGCGATTACCGGGTTCACGGTCCGGGCCTCAGTGACCAACGATTTGTATGACTACCGCGACACCATGGAGGGCACGCAGGCCCTCAACGACCACCGCCAAGCCGAGGCCATGCGCAATGTGCGCCTGACGGCATCGTTCGCCGACGACGGCGTCGTGGGCAACCTGCCGGACATCCCGCCGTTCCGACCTGAAGCCAATATCTTCGGGATCGATTACGAGTGGCTCGGATGGTTCTGTTACTACTGGGGCGAGTTGCCGCCATACGGCAGCTATTGGGTTCCCGCCTGGGAGTTCACGAACAGTCCGGCCGTTGAGTGCTCCGGCGGCACACCGGAAGTAATCCTGCCGGGCGAAACCCACAGTCGTGACATGAAGTTCGGCTGCCATCGACCCATCAGGATTGGTGATCCGGACTACTACACGATTATGATGTCCTATCAGGAGGGGGTTGAGCTTTTCCTCAACCGCACCCCGTCACTGAAGGTGTCCAACTACCCCGACGCGCTCTCGACGGACATCGGCGTCCCGTTCCCGGAGTACCCGCCGGTTTATGACAGCGACGTGTCGGTGTTCTACGATCCGGAGCCCAGCGAGGTGAAGTGGCAGCAGCCGCCGGATCCGGCCAAGACTGAGAACCTCTTCTGCGGCTGGAACGAGACCTCGGATTGGTGGAACGGCCCGATAGCGGCGGACGACTGGGTGTGTACCACCGGCGATCCGGTGACCGGCGTTCGCTGGTGGGGATCATTTGCCGGGTGGAAATCAAGCGAGCCTCCGCAGTTGCCGGATCACTTTCACATTCAGTTCTGGACGGACGTGCCGGCCGACCCGCAGAACCCGTTCAGCCACCCGGGCCAAGTGATCCACGACGTAATGGCGCGCGCCTATCTGTGTTCGTTTGCAGGGTGGGACTACGACCCACGAACCGGGAGCTTCGAGGCCTGCTTCGAGTTCAAGTACACC
>JBMFPI010000118.1:0-9692 GCA_049969195.1 Armatimonadota bacterium | reverse complement strand
GTTGCTGCCTCCGCCAACGCACCCGATGATCACATCCGGCCGACACCCGGCCATCTCCATCTGCTTCTTGGCTTCCTGTCCTATGACGGTCTGGTGCAGCAGCACGTGATTGAGCACGCTTCCGAGCGAGTACTTGACGTCAGGAGAGGACACCGCATCCTCCAGAGCCTCGCTGATTGCAATGCCGAGACTGCCTGGGCAATCGGGATCCTTTTCGAGCACACCTCGCCCGAAGTTGGTGTGTTCACTCGGACTCGGGTAGATCGTCGCACCGTAAGTCTGCATGACGAACTTGCGGTAAGGCTTCTGGTCGTAGCTGATTCTGACCATGTAGACCGTGGCTTCCAGTCCGAAGAAGCAGCAAGCCATCGAGAGCGCGCTGCCCCACTGGCCGGCACCTGTCTCGGTAGCTATGCGCTTGACACCTTCTTTCTTGTTGTAGTAGGCCTGAGCGACCGCGGTGTTCGGTTTATGGCTGCCGACCGGGCTGACCCCTTCCCACTTGTAGAAAATCTTCGCCGGCGTGCCGAGGGCTCTTTCCCATCGTGTAGCCCTGAAAAGCGGCGTGGGGCGCCAGATGCTGAGCACGTCTAGCACTTCCTCCGGGATCTTGATCCATCTATCGGCACACATTTCCTGTTCGATGAGTGCCATTGGAAAGATCGCCGAAAGCGCATCCGGACCGACAGGCTCTCTTGTGGCCGGGTGGAGCGGCGGTGGCGGCGGGCTCCCCAGATCCGCCACGACGTTGTACCACTCCCTCGGTATATCCTTGTCACTGAGCAGAAATTGTCTTTGCTCCATCAATTACCTCCTCACCTGTGCAAGTCTCCTGGTGCTCCACGCCGCGACTTCTCGCAGAGAACCGCAGCAAGCACTATTATTGGCGTCTATTGTATCCGCAAAAAGGCCGGCAAGCAAATTTCGCCGGCACTAAAGGTCGTTGCGACAGAACACAGCCCCGGCGTTTTCGGCGATTAGACATTTCTCAACCAAGCGGAAGGATCACAGAAAGCGCGATTGCAGCAACAGCTTGTTCTTACGGTGAACGGGCCTGTGTTCCCAAAGCGAGCGATTGCACCGCGGGAACTGTTCGTAGAACGAGCTTGTGTAGTGGCCGAACCCGGTCATTCCTGCGGCAGCGACGCGCCTGCCGCAACGTGCGGCGGCCCTGCATAACGCCTTTCCCGGGGCCGATAATAATGGTTGGAGGTCGGCGCACATATGTGGTACGCACTAATTGCTGGGTGGATAGTGGGGAGCGCGATACTTTATTCTTATCTTATAGCCACGGCCAGGGAGCCCCAACGTCCGGAGTGCATGGACTGTCGTCTGTCCGATTGTACCGGCTGTTCGCTTTTGGCTGAACAACCCGGGGCAGTCGAGACTCGACGCGCGGCCTGAAAGGCCATCTCCTGCCAACAGCAAGAAGCCCCGCACGTAAAGCGGGGCTGTTTACTTTCCTGACCGTCTTTTGCGGGTCACATCTCAGCGGAAAATGTAGGCTACAATCGCACTCATCACCATGAACGTGATGGCAGCCCACTTCGTGATTTCTCCCAGACGCTCCTCTATACCGGGCTTTCCCTGGAAAGCGGACTCGGCCTTCCCGCCGATAGTCCCCGTGAGCCCCTCGCTCTTGGTCGCCTGAGACATCACTATTGCGATGAGCGCAATGGCGCTCAGCATCTGCAGAGTAACAAAGAAAGCCTTCATCGGCTGATCACCTCGAATCTCGGCCGGTCGCAAGAACCATCAACGCTATGATGTTATCAGATCCTTTTTCTCAAGTCAACAGTCGGCGCCTGCGGGAGACAGTTCAGTTCCGCGGGAATTACGTCGTGCCGAACTTGTTTCAGCATCGAGGCACCGAAGGTGTTTGTCCTGATTCGTGCGGCCTCGGTGCAAAACAAGGATTGTGCCCCGCGCCCCGCGAATAAGCAATCAGGATATGCGGAAGATTGGTGCAATTATGCGGCTATTGAGTTCGGGCCTAGTTGCGTTGGCGGTGCTTCTGGCGATACTACCCGCGGCTGCGGACAAACCTGTCCCGGTCAGGATGCTTTATATCGTCGGTCAGATCGACCCCGTCACCGCGGACTACATCGTCGAGGGCATAGCCGGCGCTGAGCAGAGTTGCCAGGCGGTCCTGATCCAGATGGATACGCCGGGCGGGCTCCTGAGCTCCACTCAAAAGATCATCCAGGCGATCTTTGCCGCAAAGATTCCGGTTATCGTTTACGTAGCTCCAAACGGCGCTACGGCCGCATCGGCGGGTGCTCTGATCACCATGGTGGCCCACAAAGCGGCGATGGCGCCGGTTTCCAACATCGGGTCTGCCACCCCGGTTGCGTTGAGCCCATCGGGCGAGGTGCAGAAGCTCAACAAGTCGATGGAGCGAAAGATCGTCAACGATGTTGCCGCGAAAGCCCGGTCAATCGCCAAAGAGCGGGGACGAAACGTAGAATGGGCCGAGAAGGCCGTACGCGAGGCGTCAAACCTGACCTCTAAGGAAGCCCTCAAACAAAAAGTGATAGACTACGTGGCCGAGAGCGTGCCCGACCTGATGCGCCAGCTCGACGGCGTCCAGGTCAAGGTGGCCGGAAACAAAATCGTCACCCTGAGAACCAGAGACGCACCCATCCAGGAGCACCCAATGGGTCCGTGGGAGACGTTCCTTCACTACCTGAGCAATCCCATGGTCGTCCTGTTCCTGATGCTCGCTGCTACGTACGGACTCATATACGAGCTCGCCAACCCGGGCGCGATCTTTCCGGGCGTGATCGGTGCGATTTCGATTGTGCTTCTTCTATATTCCTACAGCGTGCTGCCCGTCAATGTGGCCGGATTCGTTTTCATAGGGCTTGCGATAGCTATGTTCCTGATTGAGTTGTTTACACCAACTCACGGGGTGCTGACCGTCGGAGGGGCAATCTGTTTGTTTCTCGGGCTGGTGATGCTTTTCAGGGCAGCGGAGGGTTTCATGGTCCCGATATGGTTACTCGGGTTTGTCACTCTTCTTACCGCCGGTTTCTTCGCATTCGTGATCGGACTTGGCGTCCGGGCGCTGAAGAATCCTTACGTTTCTGCACGAGAAGGCGTTGTAGGTCACGTCGGCGAAGCCCGAACAGATCTCAACCCTACTGGGAAAGTCTTCATCGACGGCTCGTTGTGGACCGCCACTAGCACGGAAGGAACGATTGCCAGGGGAGAGATGGTCGATGTGACGGAAATGCAGGGGCTCAAGCTCAAGGTGCGCAGACACAGAGAAGAGCAAAGCCCTAAAAGCGAGGACCGCTAGTGTCTCGTCTTCCAAAGCAAGGAGGTTATGATGGGTGAGCTATATGGTGCAGCAGGCATTGTCGTCTTCTTCTTTCTCGTCGTGGTGGCGAACGCAGTCCGCATTATCCGCGAGTGGGAACGCGGCGTCTTGCTGCGGTTCGGGCGGTTCGACCACGTGAAACTGCCCGGCATCCGCTTTGTATGGCCGGTGATCGACAAGCTGATCGTAATCGACACGCGCGTCGTGACGATGGATGTTCCCAAACAGGAGATCATCACGCGCGATAACGTGTCGGTGATGGTAGACGCGGTAGTGTTCTTCCAGGTAATGAACGCCGAATACGCGATCACCAAGGTCGAGAACTGGGTCAAGGCCACGTCACTTCAGGCTCAGACCACCCTGCGCAGTGTCATTGGCCAGGCCGAACTCGACGAACTGCTTGCCGAGCGCGACAAGATCAATACCAAGCTTCAGAGCATCATCGACGAGGTTACGGAGCCGTGGGGCATCAAAGTGACCGCAGTCGAAGTCAGAGACGTGACCCTGCCGGAAAGCATGAAGCGTGCGATGGCAAACCAGGCCGAGACCGAGCGGGAACGACGGGCCAAGATCATAAACGCCGAGGGCGAGGCGCAAGCCGCACAGAAGCTTATCGAGGCTGCGAACACTATTAGCGCCAACCCGCAAGCTCTGCAGCTTCGCTATCTTCAGACGCTGCGCGAGATCGGGACCGAACACAACACGACCATTGTCTTCCCGATGCCCATCGACATCGTCGAGTCGCTCAAGAAGGCTCTGGACGCGCTGGGCGGCGCAAAATGATCTCGTGCCAGCCGGTGTTATCGACGGTTACCCGGCCCAGGCGAGTTATCACCTGAATAAACAGGGTCGCGTCCATCTCGGACCGGCCATAAGGCACGGCCAACTCCAGCACGTTGTTGTTGCAGGCCCAGGCTGCCGAAGCAGGCACATACCGCTGCGACGGCCTGATGCGGATCGAAGAGCGACGGTTTGAATTATCTTTTGAAAGCCATCGCAAATTGACTGTATAACTGATCCGCTTCGAGAGGCGCCCGACGCAGTCGACCCTTATATATAGGCGGCGACTATCGCGGCACAGGTACACCGTGCGAACATCGCCGCCGCGGACCATTCGGGCTACCACATAATCCCCAACCGCATCGACTACCGCCGGCGGCACTCCGTCCCAGTCGTCAGTGCGGCCGTCGACACGATGAGTCCCGTCCCGGGCAGACGCTACCCTGCGAACAGGCAGGTTGCCGAACAGCTCATTTCTGCGCGCAAAGCTGGTCAGAAATCCTTTCTCGATTGCGGTCTGGGATCTGTAGCGCATTATGGCGGTCCGCTTTGCCTCGGCGATATCATTCCCGAGCGGAAAACTGAACCATTCCGTGTCCCCCCGTGCAAGGGCGTGCGGGGGCGCCAACGGCTCGTCGGGATGATCACCTCTGGGGACCGGCCAATCACCGCGATGGACCAGGTAGGTATGCATTCTGACCTGACCTGATCCCAAGAAACCTTCGGATTCCAACTGAGCCACAGCGGCGGTCACAAAGCAATAGGTGGCGTAGTGATCCGAGTGGTTATCGGATGGGTGAGGAAGGTAGATATCCGTCGGGCGTTCCGACCGGATGATTCGAGCGATATCGTCGAGCAAACTCTCCCCGCAGTACGGCGCGTAAAGTGTGTACGAGTTCGGATAGGGCGAATGGTCGGTCGCCGTCGCGTGAGAGACATAGAGTCTGTCAAAAGCGTAGTAATCGTTCCAGAGGGCAGCTATGCCGCGGTCGGGATAGCCCAGGAACGTGACGGCTCGGGACGGAATGCTGAGCGCGCGCAGCGCGCTCAGCGTCTCCTTCTGCCGGCGCAGCGCGTAATCGATGCACATCGCAGGCGTCACTCTCACGGTTCGGTAGGCTTGCGCCGCGCCGATCCGAAAACCATCGCCGTTGGTCACGAGAACTACTCTAACGCGCGCGCCGTTCGCGTGGGCCGCGGCCAGCATGCCGCCACAGCCCAGAGTCTCATCGTCACAGTGAGGTGCGAAGACGATAATCGAGTCGCCCCTCACCGGCACACGTGCGCATCTGATGGGCGCGTATTGTTGCCAGTCGTTCGCGACCCGGATCCGATACTGGATAACCAGGGCTGTCGCTACACCGGCCGCCGCTGCGAGCCCCAAAACGGCAGCGGTCAGCTTAAGGGTTCTCCGCATCCGAATGCGACTCCCGATCATCTGGTTGCAGTCATCCCTGGTTACGAAAAACGCCGCCTCGTAGTTCGCAGACGGCACGGGCTGCAGGCCAATGTCTTCTCCCGCGCAAGAATGTCGATTACACCAGACAAGGCAGCATTCCTCCTTTCGGCAAGCAACGCACGGCAGAACGAACGGAGGCCACCGACTTCGCTCAACCGCGGTTCTCCCGACGGTCTCCCTTCCAATAGTTCGGTGCCCGCGAACGTCACCGCGCTCGCAGCGGTTGTCATTCTGAGCGCGCGAGAATCGCCGAGAACGCGCATATCGCAACAACCTGCTGCACGGAACCGAGCCTTTGTCTGCGAAAAACTCGTTCCCCTATGCTTCGGGAGCGGCTAGGCGCACGCTCCCTCGTAGAGGACGGTCCTGGGTTCCCGAAGCATCCAGAACCCTCACCCCCACCCTCTCCCTTAAAGGGAGAGGGTGTATTGCTTCCGCCCTGTCTCGGATGGGCCGGGGTGTGTTACCCCGGCCCTTGGTTCCGGCGCCACGTTGCCACCACACGCCATCGGGCAACTCGCCTGCTCTGTAAGGCCTGGGCAATATGCCCGCGACACCCGCGCGGGGGCTGTGTGGCCTGAACAATCAAACACGCTGTCTAACCCCGTTGACAGCCGGCGCGCCGGATGGTACACTTTCCGCGTTCAAACTTCAGGCCAGGAGGCCAGCCGCGTGTACGTAGGACGGATCGTCGTGGTCGGCAAGACAGACCGGCCGTTTGTAGCGTATAGAGTTTCTTCAAGGTCATTTCCCAATCGCGTAGCCCGAATCACCGATGCCGGGGTAGCCATCCAGCCCCTCGATCCCGAGGACATGAAAAAGAATCCCTATATCGCGTACAACTGCATCCGCGTCTGCGAGAACGGCACGGTCGTCTCGAACGGCTCCCACACGGACCGGATACTTGAAGAGCTTCAAAATGGCACCCCGCCCGATCTCGCCATCCAGAAAGTGCTGAGCGATATGGGTTACGAGAGGGACGAGCTGAATACCCCGCGCATCGCGGGCGTTGTAACCCAGAGCCACGGGTTCATCGGAACGGTCAGACCGGATGCAATCGAGATAGGAGCGTTCGGACTCGAAGAGAATACCTGCCGCGTTATCTGTACCTACGAGATGGATCGGCTCGACAACAAGAACCATCCCTTCGTCGCTTCGTCAGCGATTGATGCGGCGCGATACGTTGTGGGGGGCGGAATGTTCAAGAACCTCGAACTCCCGATCTGCGCCGCAGCGTGGATGGGCGATCTCGCCGTGTACAACCCGCACGAATAACGCAAGTCCGTCGCAGGCGACGGAGGTATGACTGATCTCCGGCCAGTCCTGCTGAGCCGTTATTGAGCTCATCTACCCCGGTCACTCAGAAAGTTCAGTTCCGCCCGAGTCGCGTCATCCCGAACTTGTCTCAGCATCCAGCCACACCGGGGATCGATCCTCAATCAAGTTCAGGCTGACGGGGTTTCCACGCGTTTCGCCCGCTAAGCTGAACTGATACCACTCACCGTGTGCAGCTCATGACAGGCTGTTGCTATAGGCGCGCATTCGGCAAATCTCCCGCTAAATTGAGGAGCGTCAAATCGCGAAAACGCCCGATTTGCCCTTTATCGCAACAGTCTGGACATAACGACCCGAATAACTAGCTCAGGGAGCCCGGGAAAAGACGACCTTGCTTCCGCCGAACCCGCCCCGGTCTCGGCCCTGCGGGCGACGTAACAGCCGGGGCCTAACTGTCTGCTTTGGTCGCTTTGTTCGTTTTGTTCTCTTCGTTCTCCGGCTCTTCCTGGGCCTTCTTCGAGGCCTTCTTGAACTCGTGTATCCCCTCGGCCAGCGACCTGCCCAGCTCCGGGAGCCTCTTGATGCCGAAGAGCAGCACGATAACACCGACGATTATGATGACCTCGTTAGTCCCGATGGCTATCGGCAGCATTGACTGTGTTCTCCTTTGGGTCGGCCGGCTTCCAGCTGAGCGTCGGCTCGGGTTCGTCTGCGTTCTCGATTACATCCATCACCTCGCGGGATGCGCGCTTAAGCTCTCGCAACCCCTGCCCGATCGATCTGCCGATCTCAGGCAGCTTCTTGGGGCCGAATATGATCAGCGCCACCGCGAGGATAATGAGAATCTCCTGCGTCCCCATATGGAACATTGGAAACCCTCCTTTCGGTTCTTCGTTCCGCCTGAAACTACACCGGACACTCGATCCTGCTAACCGGATGCCGAGACGGATTGTTTATAGCTGGGCATCTTAGTTTATCTTGGTGAGGCTCACTCCCTGCCTCATCTCCATTATACTCCTTCTTGAACAGAACCCCGCTTCGAAACTTGTGGCATTTGCGGCGCCGGCCGCCGTGGCCCACGTTAGTGCATCGGGAAGAGACTCGCCCTTCAGATGCTCGTCAAGGAACGCAGCCAAGAACGAATCGCCGGAGCCGACAGCGCTTGCGAACTGAATTTCCGGCGGGGTCGCAAGCCAGGCCTGAACCCCATCAGTCACCATCGCGCCGCTGCGGCCCATTGTGACGGCGGCAATTTTCACCCCGTATTGCTTCAGGCTTTTCGCCGCCCCGGCGATCTCCTCAAGCGTGTACAGTTCGTGTCCGAGGAGCTGCGAGAGCTCCGCGACGTTCGGCTTCACCAGGTACGGTGACGCCTTTATGCCCTCCGCAAGATGCTCCCCGCTCGCATCTAGAGCGGTTCTCACCCCCGCACTCCTGGCTATTTCTGTAAGTTCCGCGTAGAACCCGGCCGGCACTCCCGGCGGACAGTGACCCGACAGCACCAGAAAATCCTTCCCCGGAATCAGTTCGGTGATCTTCGCGCGCATGCGATTGAGCTCCTGTTCGGAGATTGTCGGGCCGGGCTCGTTTATCTCCGTCTGCGTGCCGCTTAGAGGGTCCATTACTTTGATGCACAGGCGGGATTCCCCCTCAACGCGGACGAAGTCATGCCGTATTCCCTCGTTTTCCAAACCTCGCAGGATTGCATCACCGATCGATCCGCCGACGAACCCGGTCGCCAGCGCCTCCCTGCCCAGCTCTTTGAGGACGCGAGCTACGTTGATCCCCTTGCCGCCTGCTACGGTGTGGCACTGGGTCGGGCGATTGATTCGGTCAACCGCGAACGACTCGATCGTATACGTCTTGTCGATCGAAGCGTTAAGGGTAACTGTGAGGACCAAAGCAAACTCCTCTTCAGAAACTCTAGGCCCGGCGACCGGTTGTGTCAAATCCCATTCCGTGCGAGAGACGGTTCAATCTTGTGGGCGCGAACGCCTGGGACTCTGTCATCCTGAACTTTATTCAGGATCAATCCCTGCGGCGCCTAGATGCTGAATCAAGTTCAGCATGACGTGATTCCGCCGGAACCTAAGCGTCTCCCCTGCGATACTACTGGTCGAGCGCGTGAACCCGGCATTTTCGCCGACTCGACACTCATCGGCCAGCTAGGTGAATCACCGGAAACACACCTATCGCAACACCGTGCCTTCCAGGTTCCGCAGGACGGCCCAGTCGCAGGTTCGCTCGCCGTCACTGCTGATTGCGAAGCCGGGCAAGCAGAGCGAGCGACTGCTGCTTGTAGCGCGCGGCCGACCCGGGATCACGGTGACGATAATGCCGGATCACAATGTATTTCTGAACCTCGTAAGCGAGATAGAAAACCCACCTGACGTGAGCCTCTCGCGAGGTGTCGCGTTCGAGGCCATATCCTTTCCAAAACGCCGGTTCTGAGATGCCGCAGTAATCCAGTACCGCAAACTCGATCTCCTTATCGCCCCACAGAGCGCGGTCGAAGTCTATGATCCCGGTCACATCGGCGTGATCGTTGACCAGTATGTTCTGGCTCCAGATGTCCATATGCAGAAGCCGCGAAGTGACCGGCCGATCGAAGCAAGCATAATGCGAGTCCAACAAGGCCCGGACATACGACGCCTCCGACTGATCGTAGTAGCCGGCGCGCACAATATCGTCCGTCATCTTGTTCCACATCACCCTGAACGCACTCGCCCAGTCGCGCTGGGGCTCCATGCAGTGGTGCGCACCGAGGTAGCCGTATCGATCGGACGTGATCTCGTGAATCTCACGCAGATAGCGGCCTGTCTGCTCGAGGATGCGTTCCAACTCACGCGGGCCGGC
>JBMFPI010000117.1:0-9795 GCA_049969195.1 Armatimonadota bacterium | reverse complement strand
GATGACGAGGGTCCTGGCTTTGAACAGGTACTGCCAGGCCTGCTCGATCAGGTCGGCGTCAGCGATTGCGAGTTCAGCCTTGATGTCGGCAAACCCCTCAAACCAGCGCCCCGGCCTGGGTTTGGCCCAGTATTGCTCGAAGAGTGAGTAGAACCGCTTCATCTCACCGGCAGCCGGCCCGAATAACGAGTTAAAGTACTCATCGAGAAGCGTGTCCGTATCCAGGCTCGAGTCCCACAGGAGCCGTGACGCCACGTACAATTGCGGGGCTGTGACCGACCAGTTCGGATAGACCTCGCAGTAGAACCCGGCCGCCGAGTTGGCGTGGATGAACTTGATGTCGTCAGCGGCCAGGCGTACAAAATAGCGCGGCGTGAACCAGCCCAGGCCGTAGTAGTCATACCTGCCCACGTGTGCCGCGGTGCTGCGCCAGGCAAGCCAGAGGTCGCGGTCGGTTTGCTTGTAGTCCGGGTCGAAGTGCTGGCTTGTGTCCTGCGTAAGGGCGATCGTCACGTTGTCGGGCAGTCTAGGAATGCGTCGGGGCGGTAGCTCGACTCCCCGGTAGGCATAGCAGCCGAGATACCTGTCTGGGTTGCTCCTCGCGACGATCTTCGCTACCTCGGTGACAAAGTAGAAGTAACTATCCGAGTAAACCGCATCGCTGCCTTTCGACTTTCGCTGCGGCTGGTCGAGCGCGGCGCAGTTCGGGCATCGGCAGAACAGTGGGCCGTCGTTGACGCCGAGGGAGAACGTAGTCCGGTCAGGGTTCTTAGCAAAGAACTCCTTCGCAGCATCGGCCGCGATTCGTATCACATCCGGGTTCGTAAAACAGGGCTGGGGGCCGGATGTATCGTCTGAACCGACTACCATCCGCTTGCCGTCGACCATTGCGAAGTATTCCGGGTGGTCCTTTCCATAAAGAGAAGGCCGGATGATCCGACTCAGGTTGTGGCCGAAGCCGCAACAGGGCAGTCCCGAGGTGTCCAGGTCGAGCCTGGACCGACGAAGCCACGCCCGGCCGGCATCTCCGGTGACCCCGCTGAACACCCGGTACGAAAAATCCGGGTTGCGCACGATGTCTACATTCGGCAGCGTGAGATCGGGTTTTTTCGGGATCACCTCATAAAGATCACCCGGCGCAAACCACCGCACGCCGACGCAGTCGATCAGGAACGTGTAGATTCCGTTCGCGATGCCGTAATCGCTAGGCCCGGTGATCAACAGCTGTTTCCCGCGAGTCTTGATCACGCAGCCGTCGCGATGCAGGCCCGACGTGCAGACCTGGAAGTCGGCGCCGAACGCATCGCCCAGCAGAATGGAAAGCGGCGTCCTGACTTCCGCGGTCGTGCTCGCGGTGGGGACCTGCGTGCCCAGCGCCGCGCTCAGGCACCTGACCAGGTCGTCAACGGCCGGCCTGGTGAATCGACCCGCGTTCTCCGGCACGACGACGGTCACCCTCGCCGTGCCGTCCGCAGTAAGTCGAAGGTCAGGCGACCCGTGTGCGGCCAACGCGATACAGCAGACCGCAAACGACGTCCCTACAGCCAGAATCAATAGCCGCATTTCACACCACCCAGCCTGCCGGGCACGCCCCCCTACAGTCAGGTCTTTGCGATAGAACGCAAATCCGGCGTTTTCGGCGATTGGACGCTCCGGAACTAAGAGGGGAAATCGCCAATAACGCGCCCACCGGAACAACCTCTACAATGGACACCGATTCAGCGTGCGCATGTCATATTTACCTGCCGGCAAAGTTCAGTCCTGCAGAACCGCTATTCTGTTTAGGACGACATCGCTGAAAACTCAACCCGCGCCACTGAGCGCGTGCCGTCGCTGAACCCGTTTATTCGGATGGCCGAGGTATTCGGTGGGCCAGCTGATTCGACGTGCTGGGGTATTCTGCCCGGGCATATGCGGGATCGTATGCTGTGGGAATAGGTAGGTCCGACCATGCGGCAATGCCGCGCCGTCCGCAATTCCCGCAGCATAGACCCCTCTCCCTCGACGGGAGGGGGTCGGGGTGAGGGTGACACATACGCGTGGACACTACTTCGAGCGAGCAGAAGAATCGCCGAAAACGCACCTATCTCAAGAGCCAGCTTCCTCACGCCTGCCCATTGATACTTCTGCGGATTAGTCGTAACATAGGTGGGTGAGGAGAGCCGAATGAAAAACCGAGCCGTTTGGTTGATCGTTGTGTTGTCCTGCTCAATCGCCTGGGCGCAGGAGGAGAAGCCGCCGATGGACCTGCCGGTCTACCCCGGCGGGACCAGCTCGATGGAGATCAACATTACCCCTGACGAGCTGATACAGATGCTGCAGGCGATGCTCCCCATGGCGGGTGACAGGGTAGGCAATCTGGCTGATGTGGTGAGCCCCGAGAGGGTATCGAAAATCCTGAAGGACGTGAAACGCATCGAATACCTCCAGGTGGACATCCCTCAGCGTACCGTCAAAATGGACCAGATTGCGGCGTTCTACGCCAGGAAACTACCGGCGGGCACGTGGTCGCGCGTGATATGGCTTGATGACGAGCGATCGGGGGTGACGGCGGTTTACTCGCAGCCGAACACCGAACAGATCTACGGATTCCGCGTTTCGACCGCCAACGTCGACGGCAAGATCATTAAGCAGGCTATCGTCCTGAAAATCGAGGGCCGGATCGATTATGTCGAAGCGATAAGGATGGGCGCGGCCCTGGGCGCGGTGACTCTGCAGCAGGCGGCCGAGCCGAAGTAGCATAAGCGCGGCTCGACGGAACACGTCTCTGCCTATACGCGCCGGCAGCCGACGCCGTTCGTCCGTCAGTTGGCGCCGCCGGACGACCCGGTTGCGCAGGTTGCTGGGATAGGCGCGTTTTCGGCGACTCTCCCGCTTACTCGAGGAGCGTCGAAGCGCCGAAAAACGCCGGGTCTGCATCCTTTCGCAATAAACTCATCACAGAGGGCTTGAGAAGCACACAGCTAGGCTGGAGAATGCGAACAGGTACACGAGAAGAGATCGCCTCAGGCAAGACAACGGACATCTACTTCGAGCGCACGGTTCAGATACTGCGCGCGCTGGATGTTCACAAGACCGTGACGGCGGAAGTTAGGGCGGCGCGACTACCGGAGGGCGCGTCGTGGGCGGTAGCTGCAGGCCTCGGAGACGCCCTCTCGCTGCTTGAAGGACGGAACGTAGATGCGGACGCAGTCGAAGAGGGGACCATCTTTGGGCCGGGCGAGCCGATCCTGCAGATAACCGGCGACTACCTGGAGTTCGGCCTGCTCGAGACCGCGATCCTGGGTTACCTGTGCCAGCAGAGCGGCGTAGCGACGAAGGCGGCACGGTGCAGGAAAGCCGCAGGTGAGAGGCTGCTCGTCAGCTTCGGCGCAAGGCGAATGCACCCGGCGCTTGCTCCTGTGATCGACCGCGCGGCTTACATCGGCGGCTGCGACGGTGTCTCGGTGGTGCTCTCGGCCCAGCTCCTGGGGATCGAGCCCACGGGAACAATGCCGCACGCGCTTGTCCTCATACTCGGGGACGTTGCCGAGGCGATCCGGCGGTTTGATGAGATCGTGGACCCAAAGGTACCGCGCGTTGCCCTAGTGGATACGTTCAGCGATGAGAAGGCCGAGTCCCTGCGCGCGGCCCGGGCCTTGGGAGAGAAGCTTGCAGCCGTTCGCCTCGACACACCCGGCTCGCGGCGCGGGGATATGGCAAAGATACTCGAAGAGGTGCGCTGGGAACTCGACCTGCATGGGTTCGAGCACGTCAAGATCATGGTCAGCGGCGGTCTGGACGAACACGAGATCCTCAGGCTTAACGAGTTCGCCGACGGCTACGGTGTCGGCACCTCGATCTCCAGCGCACAAACTATCGACTTTGCCCTGGACATCGTGGAGATCGACGGCAAACCGCTTGCCAAGCGCGGCAAGAAGTCCGGCCGTAAAGCGCTGCTCCGCTGCGACAGGTGCTTTTCGAGCGTTGTCGTCCCATACGCCCGCGCGCAATCCGGCCTGGTGTGTCAGTGCGGCGGCACACGACGCGAGCTCCTAGCTCCCGCGATTCGTAACGGCTCCCCTGTCCTCCAGTTAAGACCGGACGCAGAGGTGCGCAAGTTCGTCCTCGGTCAATTGGAGAAGGTCGAGCTCGAGGGGCAAACGTCCGCTCGTCAGTGCTGATAAAAAACGGCCCCGAACAGTCGGGGCCGAGCAAACCACCTTGGCTTGGGAACGTGCTGCGCATTTACCTCCGCCGCCGAAGCAGCAAACCGAGGCCCGCAGCCAATGCAAGTAGGCCAGTCGGTTCCGGTACGCAGTCGGTGCGTACGTGCAGATCCCACAGGTAGACATAGCTGCCCGGGGTGATCATCCATACAAGCTCCTCGAACGGCGGGTTTCGCACGATCTCGCCTGACCAATTGATCGGGCCGACCTGTTCCCATTTCTGGATTACAAAGTCGCCGAACCCGGGTTTGCGAAGATCGAAAGCGTTCAGGCCGTTCGGGTTCTCCCAGATCATCTCGACCCAGATCACCTTGATGGGGTTGCAGTTGTCATAGTTATTGATGTGAAACGCTAGCTCAAGGGCGCCCTGTGTAGGGTTATCCACCCTGATCGCTTCCCCCATCGGCGTGATCTCGAGGCCAGGATCGATCCGGATCTCGTCGCAGGTCCAGTCCGGAGGACTGTCCCACGTCGGCCCGAAATGCGTCTCCGGAACCTGCCAGTTTGCGCCACTGAAGTGCCATCGCAGGTCCCTTGCCCACGTGCCGTTGGGGAACGGTGGTGGGTTCTGCCACTGGCATTGCGCAACAGCGGCGCCGGAGGCTAGCGCCAGCACAACGGCCAACGAAACTAGCCTCACGCTCTTCACTCTCCTTTCCCTGGTGGTTGATGCCCGGCGGCATTGCGGCGGCTAAATTACGTTCCGCTCTAGCGGCCGTGCCAGGCAGGCACCGTACCCTTCGGCCGTTGGCCGCCGTCTGAGTGGGTTGTAACCAGGCAGTCGCGATTTGTCAACTGGTAATTTTGTGAATATGTCAGACGCACACCAGCTCTAATGGTGTGCCCTCTGATGATCACATATCTGTCTGATATATACGCAGTGCATCGCTATTCACCTCCTCACCGGAGACGCGTGCTATTAACAACCGTCACAAGCAACTGCAGCCAGGCGCCCCAGCAGAAAGCCCCTCGACGAACGCATCACGCGCGCAACGCCGTAAGCGCGCAGCATTACACCAGGTCGTTGCGATAGAACGCAAGCCCGTCGTCTTCGGCGATTCTCCCGCTTAGTGGATGGGCATCTAATCGCCGAAATCGCAGGGCGTGCGTTCTATCCGACGTCGTGTCTGGATCAGCCGAGGTAGGATATGTATCCTCAGATGGGCCTGGGCGTGTCACCCCGGCACAGACGGAACTAGAACTCCCTGTCCCTTGACGGGAGAGGGCGGGGGTGAGCGTGATAGAGTCCCTCTGTATGCTATGGGAACCCGCCGCCCCGCAGGCTCGCGGCGTTCTACCGCCAAGTCGTTCCCGCAGCCTATTGAAGCCCCGTGTGATGAGAGCAATAGGCCCTGCATAACCTACCGGAACGATCGCCGAAAATCTGCCTCTCGCGACAGCGCCTTATCACGACAGCCTTTTCGCCCCGTTGACAGCCCGGATGACTCGAGGGTATTATGCAAGCAGGAGGGGAGCAGCGAGGTTCGGCGCCGGCCGAGCCCTAAGCTGCGCGGCGGGAGGAGGGCATCAGTGGTCCCGGAAATTAGTCACCGCCGGCTGGGCCCTTGGTGTGGAGGCTGAGTTGACCAATCGTCGTTTCGGACTGGCGCTTGCCCGCAAAGCATTCCTGGCAGCGATCCTTGCTTTTGCAGTGCATCCGTGCTCGTGTGCGGTCGCGCAGACGCCGGAGTTTCGCGCTTACTGGGTTGATGCCTGGCATCCGGGCTTCAAGTCGGCCTCGCAGTGCGACCAGTTGATCGCGGAGGCGCGCGCCGCTCGGATGAACTCGATAGTCGTCCAGATGCGTCGCAGAGGGGACACGTACTACCCTTCACCCTACGAGCCCTGGGCGGCCGACGCCGACCCGAACTTCGACGCGCTGGCCTATCTGGTTCAGAAGGCACACACGGGCACGCCGCGCCTCGATGTGCACGTCTGGTTTGCTACCTATCCGATCGCGTCGGCCAGTGCAATTCCGTCCGACCCGAACCACCCTTACAACAAGTATCCTCACTGGCTCATGAAAGACGAGTCCGGCAGCACGGACGCGAGCGGTAACTACTGGTTCGACCCCGGGGTGCCGGACGTCGAGCAGTACACCTTCAACGTGATCATGGACGTGGTGAACCGCTACGATATCGACGGCATCCACTTCGACTACGTCCGATACCCCGGTGAGTGCTGGGGCTATAACGATATCGCCGTCGCGCGGTTCAACACGCTCTACAACCGCACAGGCCAGCCCGCGTGCACCGACAGCCAGTGGAAGCAGTTCAGACGCGACGCCGTGACCGCGCTCGTCCGGAAGGTATACGCCAACGCTGTCGCCGTCAAGCCCGGCATCGTCATCTCGGCCGCCACCATCGGCTGGGGCAACGGTCCGACTACCGAGGAGGGCTGGTACAATACGTCCGCGTATTCGAAAGTCTACCAGGACTGGAGGTCCTGGTTGGCTGAGGGTATCTTGGACCTCAACATCCCGATGTTCTACTATAGCTGCCAGAGTCCCGAATCGACCTGGTTCGTCAACTGGCTCTGTTACGCTCTGAATCATAAGTACGGTCGCGAGTGTGCTATCGGTCTCGATATCTACAGCAACCCGGCTGACTGCATAGTCAACCAGGTAGGCTCGGTTCGCCAGCCACCGTGCCCCGACACGCCGGACGCTTACGGCTATTGCGCCTACTCGTACGCTTACCGCAACACGGCGCTGATGCAGTCGTTGAATCCGCAGAACGTAAGCAGGCCGGCGATGCCCTGGAAGACCAGTCCGAGTGCAGGGCATATTAAGGGCACGGTAACACGGGGAGGCGCGGGATGGCTCGACGGCACTACCGTCACCGCCAGCGGCCCGGTCAACAGATCCACCTCAACCGACGGCACCGGCTTTTATGCGTTCATCGACCTTCCACCCGGGAGCTACACGGTGACGGCTTACAAGCCGGGCTACGGTTACAGAACCGCTGACTCGAACCCGGTGGTCATCGCGGGCCAGGTCACGACCTGCAACATCGACTATCCCGAATCGCTGACCATATCAAACGTTCAGGCCGGGAGCGAAAACGGATCCCAATTCACCGTCACCTGGACCACCAACCTGCCATCCACCAGCCAGGTGGCGTGGGGACTGGATAACTCCTGTCCGAATCTGACAACCGAGGACACGAACCCGGTCACCAACCACAGCGTCACCCTGACCGGCCTTCAGCCGCTGACGCCGTATTACTTCAAGGTGATCTCGCGTGTTATCAGCCCGCCGGCGCTGGCTGAGTCCCCGGTGTACGCCTGGGCTACCGGTGCCACGCAGCACGTGTACATAATCGACAATCCGGAGGCGACGTTTGTGGGTTCCTGGCTGACGGGTTCTACAGCAGCCGACAAGTACGGCGCCGACTACAGATATACCTCCGGCGCATCGCCCGGCAAGTCCGCCACCTGGACGCCCAACATCGAACGCGCCGGAAACTATAAGGTCTATGTGTGGTATCCTGCGGGCTCCAACAGGTATACCGCGTCCCCATATACGGTCTACTACAACGGCGGCAGCCAATTGTACGCAGTGAACCAGACAACCGGCGGCGGACAGTGGAACCTGCTGGGCACGCATTCGTTCGCCGTCGGGACAACGGGCTACATCACGCTTACCAACAACGGCGTTCCGTCGGACAAGAACGTAATGGCGGATGCGGTTCGGTTCGAGGAGGTTCTTGAGACCACCCCGCCCAGCGTCCCCACCAACCTGCAGGCCAGCGCTCTCTCCGACAGCCGGATACAGCTTACATGGAACGCCTCTATGGATAACGTCGCCGTGGCGGGCTACAGGGTCTACCGCGGCGGCGCCTGCATCGCCATCTGCACGACGACGAGCTACACAGACACGGGCCTCAGCCAGAACACCGCCTACACATACTCGGTTTCGGCATTCGACACGTCCGGCAACAAGTCGGCCAACTCCCCGAGTGTCACTCGCTACACTCTGTGCAAGGCGCCGACCCCGGAAACAGTCACCTGCAACAAAGCCGCGGGCGTGTGGCATACGTCTAACCCGTTCGCCTTCACCGCTGTCGGAGGATTCGGGCCCGGCAAGGTCTTTTACTACCAGGTCGCCTGGGACACCAGCCCGAGCCATGTCTGGACCGGCTCGGAGACCACCTGGATGTTCGGCACGATAAGCTTCGACGCGGTAACCGGGCCTGACCCCTATTACCTGCACATCCGCGGCTATAACCAGGAGGGCGTGCCCTGCCAGCCTTCGGACTTCGGACCCTACTACCTTGATGCGACCGCGCCGACCACCCCGATTGTGATCGATGACGGCGATTTCACGGCTTCCGGGATTGAGATACATGCCTCGTGGAGTTCTTTCGACCCTGACAGCGGCATCGAGGAGTTCCAGTACGCGGTCGGGACTACGCCGGGCGGGAACGAGATCGTCGACTGGACTCTCACGTCGGAGACGTCCGAGGTGGTTGGCGTCCCCGAGCAGCAGGCCGGGACGGTGCTGTATTTCAGCGTCAAAGCTAGAAACGGCGCAGGCACGTGGGGCGATATCGGATGCTCCGATGGAATTACAGTGGGCGTGCCGGTCGCATCGTGTGCGGCAGCCAGGGAGCTCGCCGACGGGACGATCGTCAGACTCACGGGCCGAGTCGTGACCGCGCTATTTGCGGACTGCTTCTACGTTGTGGACCCGAACAGGCTCGGCGGCCTGCGTGTGAACCTTGCCGGCCGGACATTCGCCCCGGGCGCGGTCGTCGATGTGGGCGGCAGGCTGGCTACGGTGAACGGCGAGCGGGCACTCACAAACGCTCAAGTAGCGCAGTAAGGGGCGAAGGGTTATCGGCCTGTTGGGTCGTATACGTGTCGGGGGTGCTGCCGGCAATGAAAATGAACCGACGCGAGTTTCTTTCCCGAATCACCGCCGCGGCCGCTATCGCGCCCGCGGCAATCTCCCGAGCCGACGCTGCCGACCGCAAGCCGAACATTATCTTCATCCTGGCAGACGATCTCGGCTACGGCGACCTGGGCTGTTACGGCCAGAAGCGCATCAAGACACCCAACATCGACCGGATGGCGGCGGAGGGCGTCCGCTTTACCCAGTGTTATGCGGGAAGTACGGTATGTGCTCCCTCGCGATGCGCGCTGATGGTCGGACAGCACACGGGCCACTGTATTATCCGCGGCAACGGGCTCGTTCCGCTTCGTCCGGAGGACGTGACGATTGCACAAGTCTTAAAAGACGCAGGCTATACCACAGCACTAATCGGAAAGTGGGGACTCGGCGAACCTGGGACTACGGGCACCCCAAACAAGAAGGGTTTCGACTACTTCTTCGGCTACTTAAACCAAAAGCACGCACACGATTACTACACTGATCACCTCTGGCGCAACGAGGAAGTGGTAAGGATACCCGCCGGCACCTACTCGCACGATCTATTCACCAAGGAATCGCTTCAGTGGGTGCGAAGCAATGCAGACAAACCGTTCTTCTTGTATCTTGCTTACACGATTCCTCACGCGAACAACGAGGCCGGTAAAGAAGGAATGCAGGTCCCCAGCGACGAGCCTTACTCCCGGGAGGACTGGC
>JBMFPI010000116.1:0-9855 GCA_049969195.1 Armatimonadota bacterium | reverse complement strand
GATTGCGCGAGCCGTCTGAGAGTCGCGTCGAAGTGAGTGGAATGTCGGACGTCTCAGCTTGTCGTGAACAACGCGGGGCAGGAGAGCCCTTTGGCTGTATCGACTATGTCAGAGAAGCAGTGGTACGCCGTACATACATATTCGGGTCACGAGAATAAGGTCAAGACGAGTATCGAGCGTCGGGCCGAGTCCATGAACCTGAAGGACAAGATCTTCCGGATCCTGGTGCCGACCGAAGCCGAGCTGAGAACTCGCGGGGGCAAACGCCAGGAAGTGCAGCGGAAGGTCTTCCCGGGCTACATCTTGATCGAAATGATTCTCGACGACACGACGTGGTATCTGGTCAAGAGCACGACCGGTGTGACCGGGTTCGTCAGCTCGGGCAATAAGCCCGTGCCTCTTCAGGAAAAAGAGGTGCAGGCGATCCTCGAGGCCGTCGAGGCGCCGGACCGGAAGCCGAAGGTGAAGTGGTCCAAGGACGACGTCGTGCGCGTGGTCGCCGGGCCTTTTGCTGACTTTACCGGCAAGATCGAAGAAGTCAACGTGCAGAAAGAGAAACTGCGCGTGCTGATATCCATTTTCGGACGGGATACCCCGGTCGAGCTCGACTTTTCGCAGGTAGAACGGTTGTAAGAGAGTCGAAGTTTGATAATGCCCGGTTTCGACTCTTGATTCAAGGAGTCTTGCATGGCTAAGAAAGTCCTGGGTGTGGTCAAGCTCCAGATCCCCGCTGGAAAGGCGACGCCGGCCCCGCCGGTCGGCCCTGCCCTGAGCCAGTACGGGATCGCGATAATGGAGTTTGTCAAGGCCTACAATGAAAGAACAGCCGGACAGGTCGGCAGCATCATCCCGGCGGAGGTGACGATCTACGAGGATCGGTCGTTCTCCTTCGTTTTGAAATGCCAGCCGGCGGCCGAGTTGCTGAAAAAGGCGGCCGGCATCGAGACTGCCTCGGGCGAGCCCAATCGCAAGAAGGTCGGCAAGATCACGCGCGAGCAATTGAGGCAGGTCGCGGAACAGAAAATGCCGGACCTCAACGCAAACAGCATCGAGGCTGCGATGAGGACGTTGGAGGGGACTGCCCGGTCGGCCGGCATAGAAATCGTTGACTGAGAGCTGGGGCGGTTGAGGCTGTTGTACTAACTTCTCGTCGGCTTGCTATTCAGGCTGTTGCGACAGGCGAGTTTTGGGCGATTGTCCCGCTTTCTCAAGTAGCGTCGAATCGTCGAAAACGATGGATTAGCGCTCTATCGCGACAACCTGCAATCAGATTCTAAACCGCAGGCGGCAGGCGAAAGCCGTTATCCATTTATGGACCTGCGAAACATATGATGAGGCGGAGGTGACTGATGCCTAAGAGAGGTAAGCGGTATCTCGAAGCGGTCAAGACCGTTGGCCGCGGCGAACCGCGTCCGCCGCGCGAAGCGCTGGAGCTTGTCAAGCAGACTGCGACTGCGAAGTTCGACGAGACCGTCGATGTAGCGGTCAAGCTCGGTGTGGACCCGCGGCACGGCGACCAGATGGTCCGCGGAAACACAACATTGCCCCACGGGACGGGCAAGTCCAGAAAAGTCGCCGTCATCACACAGGGCGAAAAAGTCCAGGAGGCTCTGGATGCCGGAGCGGACCGCGTGGGCGGCGAGGACCTAGTGAAGGACATCCAGAACGGGTGGATGGACTTCGACGTCGTTCTGGCCACGCCCGACGTTATGGGGATGGTTGGAAAACTCGGTCCTATACTGAGGTCTCGTTTGCCGAACAAGAAGGCGGGGACGGTGACCGAGGATATCGGCCGCGTTGTCAGAGAAATCAAGGGCGCTTCGCGCGTGGAGTATCGGGTCGAGAAGGCCGGGATAGTACACGCGCCGATAGGGAAGGTCTCGTTTTCTGTGGATCAACTCAACGAGAACTTCAACGCGCTGATAGACGCGCTGTTGAAGGCGAAGCCGCCGTCGGCAAAGGGCAGATACCTGCAGCGGATCACCGTGAGCTCGACGATGGGTCCCGGTATCGACGTCGATACCAACGAAGCCCAGCGCGCCGCGGGACGTGTCTGAGGGGGCCTTTGACGCGGCTCGTTTGCTGATGCCGCCCGGCTCGCGACTAACGCGGTTGGTCGTGGGGCACGAGGTACAAAACAAACGGAGTCGCCGTCCGGGACGCGCCCGTATGACGCGTTCTCCATTAGGCGAATATGCATAAAGGCGTTGCGATACAACGCAAGTCCGGCGTTTTGGGGGTTCGACGCTCCCTATTATGGCGCGAGAATCGTCCAAAACGCGCCCGTCGCAACCGCCTGTGATACAATGGGGTTGTCGTAAATAAACCGGGTTGACCTCCCGGTTGTTGATAGAGTCGTTGGCCGCAGACAGCCGGTACCCGACAGGGTTCAATGTCCCGGTGTTTTGGGACGCCGACCGAGGCCTGGCGACGGTCCGCGGTATTGTGCGGGCCGGACACCGAATGGATAGGGCTGTCTGCGCGACAGCCCTTTTTTGGTTTTTGGAGCGCTGATCTATGCTCCGGGCGCCGGACCCAGGAACGGATCGTGTCTTGGTGCTGTTGATCGACACTCCGAACCCGGTTCGAGGTCTCGGACCTGAAGCTGGGTTTGATGCATCAAGTTCCAGGTCGATATGAAGCTGAGGATTCTGTCAGCGCGACTTACCTGGACAGGATAGGAGGTGATAGTCTTGCCTGTGGGAGAAAGACAACCGAGACCGGAAAAAGTGCAGGCCGTAGCCGAGCTCAGGGACCTGCTGGGCGTTGGCACGGTTATCCTGACTGACTACCAGGGCCTCGACGTGAAAGACATGTCGGAGCTGCGCAAGAAGCTGCGGGAGTCCGGCACTGGCTGCAGAGTCGTCAAGAATACGCTCTTCAGGCTTGCTGCTGTGGACACCCCCGCTGCGCCGCTGGCGGAGGGGTTGGTCGGACCGACTGCGCTCGTTTACACGGACGATGACCCGGTTGCCGCGGCCAGAGCCCTCGAAGAGTTTGCCAAGGCTGCCAAGCAGGTCCGGGTCAAGTCGGGCATTGTGCAGGGCCAGATCTTGACTGCCGAGCAGGTGCAGGCGATGGCGAAGATACCGCCAAAGCAGCAGCTCTACGCTATGGTCGTGGGTGGATTGCAGAGCCCGATAACCAATCTGGTGGGAACACTGCAGTCCATGATCAGCCGACTGGTAATGACCCTGGAGGGAGTGGCGGAGAAGAAAGCTGCCGCCGCGTAAGTGCAAGACGCGACTGCCGGATTGCAATCGCGTCCGTGAGGTTCCGTTCTGATAGTCAACTCATCGCGACTAAGTCGTGCTGAACGCAACTCCCCCTTGGGGAGGATGCGCAGAGGGATTCAGCCTGACATTTTGCAGAATAAGAATAGAAGAGGATACAAACATGGCGAACGTAGCAGAACTTGTAGAAGCCGTAAAGAACATGACTGTGCTGGAGCTTAACGAGTTTGTGAAGGCCCTGCAGGAAGAGTTTGGCGTGTCGGCGGTGGCAATGGCCGCGCCGGTTGCTGCCGGTGCTCCCGCTGCAGGCGCTGCGGCTCCGGCCGAGGCCGCCGAAGAGAAGTCAACCTTCGACGTTATCCTCGCCAGCGCGGGCGAGAAGAAGGTGCAGGTCATCAAGGTAGTCCGCGAACTGCTGCCCGGTGTTGGGTTGAAAGAGGCGAAGGAGCTGGTTGACTCGGCGCCGAAATCGCTGAAGGAGGGCGTGTCCAAGGAAGAGGCCGAGAACATGAAGGCCAAACTCGAAGCCGAGGGCGCCACGGTCGAGATCAAGTAGTTTTTTGCGCTCGACGCCTGGCAGTCGGTCTGATTCTGAAGATCAGGTTGTTGCGATAGAACCCAAAGCCGACGTTTTCGGCGATTCGACGGTGGGCGAGCTGGCGCGGGAAGAGACCGCTCGTTGTTATGGGAACGTCGTCCTGCGCGCAGCGAACGCTATCGATATGAGCTCGAGGTTCTTCGCTCTGCTCAGAATGACAGCCCCGCAAGACTGGGCCGATACCGGGAAATCGCCGAAAACACGGCTATCGCAACAGCCTGTTACGTGACTCGCGAAGGCTGGTTTGGAGTCCGTCGGGAGCCACATCCCGTGCGAGGCATGGGGCGCTGCTTAGGGCCTGATTGCTGCGCATGGGGTGAGCCCTCGTGCACGCCTGAAAAAAATAATTCTACGTACCCCGTCCCGCGGGGCAAAAATCGATTGACTGTGCTTGGTCCTGTCTGATAAAATATTAGTTCGTGCTAATATGTTCAGGAGGGCCGGATGAGGGAAATACAGCACAGGACCAAGCGCACCACCGAGGTTCTCGACCTCCCGAACCTGGTGGAAATTCAGCTCGATTCCTACAGATGGTTCCTGCAGGAAGGGCTGCTTGAGCTGTTCCGAAGCTTTTCGCCGATCTACGACTTCACTGGGAACCTCTCACTGGAGCTGCTCGACTACACACTGGGCGATCCCAAGTACTCGGTCGAAGAGTGCCGGTACAGGGATATGACCACTTACGAGGCGCCCATAAAGGCGCGTGTCAAACTGACGACCGCCGGCAAAGAGGTCATCGTCTCGGAAGTTTATCTAGGCGACCTGCCCCTCATGACTGAGAAGGGCACGTTCGTAATCAACGGTGCCGAAAGAGTGGTCGTCAGCCAGCTGGCACGCTCCCCGGGCGTATACTTCAGGGACACGCTGGACTACTCCGGACGCGTGCTCTATTACGCGACCATAATACCAAGCCCCGGCGCGTGGATTGACATCGAAACCGACGCGAGCGATGTGATCTATGTCCACGTTGCCCAGACCAAGAAGTTTCCTATCACGACCCTGCTGCGTGCGTTGAACCTGTTCGAGCCGGCGTGTCCTACCTCGGAGGTTCTGCCGGTAAGCGAGGCGATGGGCAGAACGCTGGCCGCGGACTTCATCAACAAGAACACGGGCGAGGTGGTATTCACCAAGGGCACGGTCGTAGATGAGAAGATGGCCAGGAAGCTCCACTCCCTCCATATGGACGGCGTCGAAGTGGAAATGACCGGCCACAGTTGCGGCACCACGGCCGAAATACTTGAACTCTTCAGCAGCAAGGAAACGCTCACGGTCACCGATGCCGATTCCATCAAAGGTCGCCGGCCGACCGCCGACATAAAAGAGCCCAAAACGGATAAGGTGATCGTGAGGGCGGGCGAGAAAATCGGGGACGAGGCCGCGAGGAAAATCGCCAAGCTGAAACTGCCGTCTTTGGAAGTTTTCGTGCCCAACCACTACATCGACGCTACTCTCGACCAGGATCCCACGCACAGCGCTGAAGAGGCCCTGATCGACATCTACCATCGAATAAGGCCCGGCGATCCTGCCACACGCGAAAGTGCCACGAGTTTGATGAACTCCTATTTCTTCGACACTAGGCGCTATGACCTGGCGAAGGTAGGACGGTACAAGCTCAATAAGAAGCTCGGGCTCAATCTGCCCGAGCGCGTCAGGGCCGTCACGCGTGAGGACATAATCAAGATTATCCTCTACATTATCGGCCTTTCGGAGGCTGGCTCGCTGGTTACGCATCTCAATTCGGCCAATCTCCGCAAGAGATTGCCGGAACTCGAGCAGGCAGTCGAGGCTGAGGAAAAGAACGCGTCCGAGGAAGAGCTGGCCTACCAGGGCCGAGTGTGGAAGCTTCGAGACAATCTGGAGTTTCTGAAGAAGGTCGAGCTTGGTACCCTTTTCACGGAGACTCGCTTCAAAGAGGTTCGTCGTTTGCTAGAGCTCATTCCAAACGGCAACCGGCTGGTGTCGGACTCGCCCGCGGAACTCTACTCCGACACCGCGATCAGGCTGGTCCCGTGTTCCACTGACGACATTGATCATCTAGAGAACAAGCGCGTTCGCTCGGTCGGCGAGCTCCTACAGGATCAGCTCAGGATGGGCTTTCTGCGAATGGAGAAGGTTGCGAAGGAACGAATGACCAGCCTGGACCCCGAGAGCGTGATCCCGCAGGTTATTCTCTCCGTCAAGCCGATCTCGGCCGCGATAAAGAGTTTCTTCGGTTCAAGCCAACTGTCACAATTCATGGACCAGACCAACCCGCTTGCCGAGCTCACGCACAAGCGGCGGCTGTCCGCGCTCGGGCCCGGGGGTTTGTCTAGGCAGAGCGCGAAGCTCGAGGTGCGGGACGTTCACCACTCGCACTACGGCCGCATCTGCCCCATCGAGACTCCGGAAGGCCCCAACATCGGCCTTATCGGCTCGTTGGCTATCCACGCCAAGGTGGACGAGTACGGCTTCATCAGGACGCCTTACCGGGTTGTAAAAGGCGGCAAGGTGACCGACGAAATCGTGTATCTTTCCGCCGATGAAGAGAACCAGGAATACGTCGCGCCCGCCAGCACACCGATTGATCCCGAGACGGGCGAGATCAGCGTCCCGCAGGTGATCGTACGGCACGAGAACACATATCCTCAGGTGCCATCCAACAAGGTCACATATATGGACGTGTCGCCGATGCAGATCATGTCGGTGGCGACGGCGCTGATACCGTTTCTTGAGAACGACGACGCCAACCGCGCGCTTATGGGGTCGAACATGCAGAGGCAGGCTGTTCCGCTGCTGCGCGGGGAGGCGCCGCTTGTGAAAACCGGTATCGAGGCGCGTGCGGCGCGGGATTCCGGAGCTGTCGTGATTGCAAAACGTGCCGGAACCGTTCGCTCCGTCACTGCAGAGCGCATCGTGATAGAGGCGGAAGACGGAACCGTCGACACCTACAACCTTGTCAACCTTCTTCGCTCGAACCAGGGCACGTGTATTACGCAGAAGCCGATCGTGAAGGTCGGCAAGCGAGTCAGGGCAGGCGAGGTGATAGCCGATGGCCCGTGCACAGCTCAGGGACAGCTTGCCCTCGGGCAGAACGTGCTGGTTGCGTTTGTGCCGTGGCACGGCTACAACTACGAGGACGCCGTGCTGCTGTCGCAGCGCCTGGTGAAAGAGGATGTCTTCACCTCGATCCACATCGAAAAATACGAGACCGAGGCTCGAGACACCAAGCTCGGCCCCGAAGAGGTGACGCGCGATATTCCCAACGTCGGCGAGGACGTTCTGAAAGACCTAGATTCCAACGGCATCGTCCGCATCGGGGCTGAGGTCAGGCCGGAAGACATCCTGGTTGGCAAGGTTGCGCCGAAAGGGCAGAGCGAGCTCACCGCTGAGGAAAGGTTGATTATTGCGATCTTCGGCAAGAAAGCCGAGGAAACCCGCGACGTAAGCCTGCGCGTTCCTCACGGCGAGGGCGGCACGGTCGTCGACGTCAAGGTCTTCTCGCGGTTCAAGTTTAAATGCACACGGTGCGAGGCCGTCTTCGACTTCTCTAAGAAACCCGACCGTATGTTGTGTGAGCGGTGCGATGGAGAACTCGAAAGACTGCCGGGGGACGAGTTGCCCGCCGGAGTGAACCAGTTGGTCCGCGTCTACCTTGCCCAGAAGCGCAAGGTAATGGAAGGCGACAAGATGGCGGGGCGCCACGGCAACAAGGGTGTCATATCCAAGATCCTCCCGGAGGAGGACATGCCCTACTTGCCGGACGGCACTCCTGTTGATATTGTGCTGAACCCGCTTGGTGTTCCCTCGCGAATGAACATCGGGCAGATCCTGGAAACCCACCAGGGGATGGCGGCGCACTATCTGAACTGTGCGTTCATCAACCCGATCTTTCAGGGAGCTACAGAGGACGAAATCCTGGCTGACCTCCAGGTTCTTGCCTGGAAGCTCAGGATTGCAGCCCTGCGGAGCTACGCTGCCGAACTCGGGCTTGATGTCGAGATTGCCGACGAACGCAGAGTCGATTCGGTTGTCAGACATATACTTGCGCGGATAGGCGATGCCGATAAGGAGCAGCTTGGCGTCGAGGTGCAGCCTATAATCGACCTCTATTATGAGGCCATCGATCGGATCCGGCAGTATGTGAAGTCGCTCGATGCAGCTTCGCTGGAAGCTTTGAGCGTTAAGCTGTGCGGGCCACCGGCTGTCGACGACCCGATGGCGGTTCGGAAAGCGTTGTCCGAAGCCCTGCGCGTCAAGAACGAGGCTAGGATTGCCGCGTCGTGGGGTGATTCCGGAGGTGCGGAAGGCAAACAGTCGGCAACCGAGGCTCAGGCGGACGATAACGTCGTTATCCCGTTCGCCGGGCAGCCGGTGCCCAAGGAGTACGACTACGAGAGCCTGATCCGCGCTATTGAGGAGAACCTCCGAAAGCGCACGGGTTACGACGAGAACACGGGCAAGTGCACTATCTACGACGGGCGAACAGGCCAGCGCTTCAGCCAGGATGTTACTGTCGGCTATATCTACATGATGAAGCTTGCGCACCTTGTCGAGGACAAGATACACGCGCGGTCTACGGGCCCGTACTCGCTGGTCACCCAGCAGCCGCTGGGCGGCAAGGCGCAGTTCGGCGGACAGCGATTTGGCGAAATGGAGGTGTGGGCGCTGGAAGCGTACGGTGCGGCCTACACGCTCCAGGAGATACTCACGATCAAGTCCGACGACGTACAGGGGCGCGTGAAGACTTACGAATCCATCGTAAAAGGGGAAAGCATTCTGGAGCCGGGCGTGCCGGAGTCATTCAAGATTCTGGTGAACGAGCTTCAGAGCTTGTGCCTCAAGGTCACGGTCGAGGACGACCGCGACCGTGTCATCGACCTCAAGGATACCGAAGAGGAGTTCGGCGAAGCCGGTGAGGGCGTAATCACCGCTCAGCGCCGAAAGATCGTGCGGGAACTTAAGGAGGATTTCAGTGGCTGACGCCAACACTTTCGATAAGATACGCATCGGGATCGCGTCTCCAGACGACATTCGCTCCTGGTCCTGCGGCGAGGTGAAGAAGCCGGAGACGATCAACTATCGCACCTTCAAGCCCGAGCGCGACGGCCTTTTCTGCGAACGCATCTTCGGTCCTGTCAAGGACTGGGAGTGCCACTGCGGCCGCTACAAGAAAGTCAAGTTCAAAGGCGTTGTCTGTGACCGCTGTGGCGTGGAGGTTACCCGCTCGAAGGTCCGTCGAGAGAGGATGGGCCACATCGAACTGGCCGCGCCTGTCTCGCACATCTGGTATCTGAAGGGCGTCCCGAGCCCGATGAGCTTGCTTCTGGACATGTCGCCCAGACTCCTGGAGCGAGTTCTGTATTTCGCCTCCTACATCGTCATTTCGGTAGATCGCAAGCGCATCAACGACAACCTGGAAACGATACGGGCCGCCGTTAATGCCGTCTGCGAAGAGATCAACGAAAAACGGGACGCCGAAATCGCGGCGCTTCGAAAAGAAGCCGCCAAAGAAGAGAAGGAAAACCCGGATTGGGACGACCGGAAACGCGCGGAAGCCCAGAAGAAGCTTAACGAGCGTATCAAGGCCGAGGAACGTGAGGCGAGCGAGCACATCGAGGAGCTTCAAAGTACTCTTAAGCTGCTTGAGACTGTCCAGAAAAAAGAGCTCATTACGGAGGACCAGTACCGCGCACTTGAACGTCTGCTGGAGATGATCTCCGAGCGGACGGATCTGGACATGTCCGGCGTGTTCCGCGCGGGCCTCGGCGGGGCGGCGGTGAAGGAGCTGTTGGCTGAGATCGACCTCGAAAAGCTCCGCCGCGACCTGCGCAAGGAAATCCAGCAGACTACAGGCCCGAAGCGCGCTCGAGCGATCAAACGCCTGGAGATCGTCGAGGCGTTCATCAACTCGCGAAGTCGTCCCGAATGGATGATCCTGGATTGTATTCCCGTCATCTCACCCGAGCTGCGGCCTATGGTCCAGCTCGACGGTGGACGCTTTGCTACGTCCGACCTCAACGACCTTTACAGGCGCATAATCAACCG
>JBMFPI010000115.1:0-9875 GCA_049969195.1 Armatimonadota bacterium | reverse complement strand
TATTCATCCGCAACTTAGAAAGAGGGATGCGCCTTACCTACCTCAAAACCTTTTTACACAGAGGATGGTACGCTACCAAGAAGTCTCGGGGCTTGACAAGCGCGGGCTGATCTGATATATTGGAGCTGAGATGAACGGCGTATCACATCTGATAGTTCACGGGGGCAATCATAAGTGGGGCTGGCGACACTCCAGATAGGGTGGAGTGGCCGCGCCGCACATCATCGGAAGACAAATAGAACACTGCAAGACCAGGCCGCGGAAACTCCACTGGAACGCTCCGCGGCCTTTTTGATATCCGAATAGAGGCGGAATACGGAAGGCCAAGGATAGATGTATATCCCTGGCCTTTTCTTATGATAGGAGCGCGAGGAGAAACGATGAAGCAGAGAATACTAACAGGAGACAGACCAACCGGCAAACTTCACTTGGGCCATTATGTGGGCAGCCTGCGGAATCGCGTCAAGCTGCAGCACGAATACGACACGTTCCTGATAATTGCCGACGTTCAGGCGCTGACGACCAATTGGGAGAATCCTGAAAGACTTGGCTCGGACGTGCGAGAGGTGGCAAAGGACTACCTTGCTGCCGGAATCGACCCGGACGTGGCAACTATTCTCATTCAATCGATGGTGCCTCAGATTGCCGAGCTCACCATCTTCTACTCCATGTTCGTTCCGGTCAACGTGCTGCGCCACAACCCTACGATCAAGACCGAGGCCAAGCAGAAAGGCTACAGCGAGCTTATGTACGGGTTCCTGGGTTATCCTGTGAGCCAGGCGGCGGATATCACGTTCTGCAAGGCGCATCTGGTGCCCGTCGGCAAGGACCAGGCTCCTCACCTGGAACTCACTCGTCGCATCGTGCGGCGGTTCAACGAGCTCTACGGGCCGGTTCTGGTCGAGCCAGAGGGCCTGTACGAGCGGCTTCTCGTAGGACTGGACGGCAATACCAAGATGTCCAAGAGTTTGGATAACGCGATCTACCTGGCGGACCCGCCGGAGGAAGTAGTTCGTAAGGTCAAGATGGCCGTTACGGATCCAGCCCGCATCCGCAAGGACGACCCGGGGCATCCTGAGGTGTGCACTGTCTTCACGTATCAGACCGAGTTCAACGAGGAGTTCATCGCCGAGCTCGAGCCGGCGTGCCGAAGCGGCAAGATCGGATGCGTAGAGTGCAAACAGCGTTTGGCGGCCCGTCTGAACGAGATGCTCGACCCGATCCGCGAGCGACGTGCCTATTACGAAGCCCGCCCCGATCTGGTAGACGATATCCTTCAGGCCGGGACCGCCCGGGCTGTCGAAATTGGCGCTCAAACACTCGCCGAAGTCAAGGATGCGATGAAGTGCAACTACTTCTCTAGAGAGGCCGTGACGTCCAGATGAGCGTCTACTTCCCTGACAGGCAGGAGTTCGCAAGACGCGCCAGGCAGGGCGATCTTACGCCGGTCTACAGGGAGATCCTGGCCGACATGGAAACGCCCGTTTCAGCGTTCAAAAAGCTCGCACGGACAACCGACGTTGCCGTTTCGGGATCTGGACCCGCCACCGCGTCGCAAGAGAAACACGAATCCGAAACGCCGACACAAGCGTACTCGTTCCTGCTCGAGAGCGTAGAAGGCGGTGAACGGGTAGCGCGCTACTCTTTTCTGGGGAGCGGAGCAGATCGCGTAATCAGGAGCAAAGATAATCTCGTAGAGATAACCCGCGACGGCAGGATCGAACGATTCGAGCTTGGGCCGGGGCGCGATCCGCTGGATGTCCTCAAGGCAGAGCTTGGCAGATTCTCCTATGTCGCAGACCCGAACCTGCCGCGATTCTGCGGGGGAGCGGTCGGGTTCATCGGATACGACGTGGTGAGGTTCTTCGAAGATCTGCCAGACACTACTGTTGACGATCTCAATCTCCCCGACTGCCTCTTCATTTTCACCGACACTCTGCTGATTTTCGACCACGTCAGACACCGTATCCGCGTTGTGTGCAATACCCGTGTCGGCAACGACCCGGACGCTGCGTACGATGAGGCCGTGCGAAAGATCGAGGAAGCAATAGCACGGCTCAAGGCGCCTGCGCCGCTCTCGGAATCAGCCGGTGGACGCGCCGCTCCGCAGGTGAGCTCAAACTTCGCGAGGGAGGAGTTCGAAGATGCGGTGCGCAAGTGCAAGGACTACATAGCTGCCGGCGATGCGATCCAGATCGTGCTCTCTCAGCGGTTCAAGACCAACGTCACCGCGGACCCCTTTGACGTCTACCGGGCGCTGCGAAGTCTAAATCCTTCGCCGTATATGTATTATCTCGCCTACGGCGATATCAAGCTGATAGGTTCGTCGCCGGAGATACTAGTTACGGAGGAACGGGGCAACGTAACTGTGCGACCGATCGCAGGAACACGGCCGCGCGGCGCAACCGAAGAAGAGGACCGAATGCTGGAAGCCGACCTGCTCAAAGACGAAAAGGAGCGAGCCGAGCACATAATGCTCGTAGACCTCGGGCGCAACGACATAGGGCGGGTTTGCCGTTACGGCAGTGTCGAAGTCAACGAACTGATGACGATAGAGCGCTATTCCCACGTGATGCACATAGTATCGAACGTTCGAGGTCGCCTCAGGGTAGATGCCGACCAGTTTGACTTGCTTAGAGCGTGCTTTCCGGCCGGGACGGTATCAGGCGCACCGAAGATCCGGGCGATGGAGATCATAGACGAGCTGGAACCCACGCGGCGGGGCACATATGCCGGCGCTATAGGTTATTTCAGCTACTCGGGCGACATGGATACGTGTATAACAATACGGACTATTCTTATACTTGGCGACACAGCCTACGTTCAGGCCGGCGCAGGGATAGTCGCGGATTCGAACCCCTCTCGCGAGTATGAGGAGACACAGAACAAGGCAATGGCGATGATCCGCGCAATCGAGATGGCCGAGCGAGGGCTTGAGTAGCGCCTGGCTGAGGTACCCGGAATGATCCTGATGATCGACAACTATGATAGCTTCACCTACAATCTCGTCCAGTATCTCGGCGAGATGGGGCAGCAGCTCAAGGTTTTCAGAAACGACAGGATCACCATTGAGGAGATCGAGCGGATGGCTCCGGATCGGATCGTGATATCGCCCGGCCCGTGCACGCCCGACGAAGCCGGGATATCGGTTGAGCTGATACGTCACTTCGCAGGCAAGATCCCAATCCTGGGCGTATGCCTGGGACACCAAAGTATCGGGCAGGCGTTCGGCGGCGAGATCGTGCGTGCACCCCGGCTGATGCACGGCAAGACCTCTATGATCTACCACGATGGCGAGGGCGTCTTCAGGGGTCTGCCGAATCCATTCGAGGCGACGCGATATCACTCGTTGGTCATCCGCCGCGAGACCATGCCGGAATGCCTCAAGATTACCGCCGAGACCGACCAACGCGAGGTGATGGGCGTTCGGCACAAGGAGTTTCCGGTTGAGGGAGTGCAGTTCCACCCGGAGTCGATACTGACCAGGGAGGGCAAGAAGCTCCTTGCCAACTTTGTTGAGTGACCGGCGTTGAGGGTCGGAGGAGAAGCAATGATCAGGGAAGCGATAAGGATGATAGTTGAGGGCTGCGATCTGACGGAATCCGAAGCGGCCGCTGCTATGACGGAGATTATGGACGGCGAGGCGACACCGTCTCAAGTAGCGTCTTTCATTACTGCGTTGCGGATGAAAGGCGAAACCGTCCAAGAGATAACCGGGTTCGTCAAAGTTATGCGAGAGAAATCTGTGAAGGTACGGCCGATGACATCGGACTTGCTGGACACGTGCGGCACGGGCGGGGACAAGTTGACTACGTTCAATATCTCGACTACAGCGACGTTCGTGGTTGTCGGCGCCGGGGTAAAGGTCGCGAAGCACGGGAACAGGGCAGCCTCCAGCGCGTGCGGCAGCGCCGACGTCCTGGAGGCGCTTGGCGTTAACCTGAACCTTTCGCCAGGAGCCATCGCGACTTGCATCGACACCGCCGGCATGGGTTTCATGTTCGCGCCGGCAATGCACCCGGCAATGAAACACGCTATCGGGCCGCGCAAGGAGATAGGCATCCGAACTGTGTTTAACATTCTCGGGCCGATGACGAATCCGGCAGGCGCTCGAAGGCAAGTGATCGGCGTGTTCTCGCCCAACCTGACCGAAACCATGGCCCAGGTGCTCAAATCGCTTGGGACAACACGGGCTATGGTATTCCACGGGCTCGCTGGCCTCGACGAAATGTCCACGCTGGGCGAAACGGTCGTGAGCGAGTTGAAAGACGGCTCGGTCTCCACCTACACCCTCAGGCCGGAGGATGTCGGACTGCCGACAGTCGACCCTGAGGCGCTTTCGGCCGGGAACGGCGGGGTAGCGGATAACGTTCGGGCTCTGCTGGATGTGCTGGACGGCAAACCGGGGCCGAAGCGGGACATAGTGCTTCTGAACGCCGCGGCTGCACTGGTGGTTGCCGAGAAGGCAGCGGACCTGCGTGAGGGAATTGCGCTTTCCGCGAAGTCCATTGACTCCGGAGCAGCAATGCACGCGCTTGAGACGTTCAGGTCGATCACGCAGGAGCTTGGGCAGGCGTGATTCTCGACCAGATACTTGATGCGAAACGAGTCGAAGTGGAACTTCGCAAGCAGAAAGTTCCGCTGCGGGAGCTCAAGTCGCGAATGGGAGACGCACCGCCGCCGCTTGATTTTGCTCGGCGGCTGGCAAGAAACGAGCTGGGACTGCCGGCCGTCATAGCGGAGGTCAAACGAGCGTCGCCATCAAAGGGCGTGATCCGCGAGGATATGGACCCTGTAGCTATTGCGGCGTCCTATGAAGAGGCGGGTGCGGCCGCGGTCTCGGTGCTGACCGATGAGCAGTTCTTCCAGGGGTCGCTTGTCTATTTGCGGCAGATCAAGCAGGCCGTCTCGCTACCCGTTCTGCGCAAGGACTTCATCATCGATGAATACCAGGTCTACGAATCCCGTGCATCGGGAGCCGATGCGATCCTCCTGATAGCTGCCGCACTCGACCGTGACACCCTGGTTGAGCTTATGAACCGGGCGACAGAAATCGGCCTGCAATACCTGGTTGAGGTTCACGACGAAGCCGAGATGCGCACGGCAATCGAGGTCTGCGCGCCCATTATAGGGATCAACAACCGAAATCTCCGGACATTTGAGGTCTCGCTCGATACTACCGCGCGCCTGGTGCCGATGATACCGCGGGCGAAAAAGGTCAGTGAGAGCGGCATATTCACTCGAAGTGACATGATTCGCCTCGGAGAGCTCGGGGTCGATGCGGTGCTGATCGGCGAGGCCCTTATGCGGGAGCCTAACGTCGGTGAGAAGTTGAGGGAGTTGATCTCTTGACCCTTGTCAAAATATGCGGCATAACAAACGTCGCAGACGCGCTGGCGGCGGTCGAGGCCGGGGCGAATATGCTCGGCTTCGTGTTCGCCGAGAGCCCGCGGCGCATCGAGATATCTACCGCCAAACACATACGGCGTATCGTCGGCGGCGACGTCAGGACCGTTGGCGTGTTCACGGATGAATCCGACGAGGTCCTGAGGATGATCGACGAGTGCGGTCTCGATTACGTCCAGCTCCACGGCGCCCAGAGCGAGGAGTTCGCGCAGAAGATCGGCGCCGAGAGGGTCATAAGGGCGGTTCGGGTGAAAGGCGAGCGGACTATAGCAAACCTCGAATTGTTCTCCAACGCGGCTTGCTACCTGCTCGATACCTATCGCGAAGGCCTCGCTGGCGGCACGGGAGAAACGTTCGACTGGGAGCTTGCGGTACGAGCGAAGTCAGCCGGTAAGCCGATCATCCTCTCCGGCGGGCTCAAGTGCGATAACGTCTTCGCCGCGGTCCGGAAAGTGAGGCCTTTCGCGGTCGATACAGCAAGCGGGGTCGAGTCCTCACCCGGGGTCAAGGACCACAACAAGATAAAGGAGTTTGTCGAAAATGTCCGAAAAGCAGATTCAACTGCCGGATAGCCTGGGACACTTCGGCATCTACGGCGGAAGGTTCGTGCCGGAGATATTGATCCCGGCACTGGACGAGCTGACGGCGGCCTATGAGCGGTATAAGGATGATAAGGATTTTCGCGGGGAACTTGACTACTATCTGCACGACTACGTCGGCCGCCCCACCCCGCTTTATTTCGCCGAGCGATTGACGGAGAGGCTCGGTGGAGCCAAGGTGTACCTGAAACGGGAGGACCTGTGCCACACCGGGGCCCACAAGCTGAACAACGTGATGGGTCAGATCCTGCTGGCCCGACGGATGGGCAAGCCGCGCATCATCGCAGAGACTGGCGCAGGGCAGCACGGGGTCGCGACGGCAACAGCCTGCGCGCTGTTCGGTCTGAAGTGTTGCGTTTATATGGGCGTCGAAGACATGGAGCGGCAGGCCCTAAACGTGTTCCGTATGCGTCTGCTGGGAGCCGAAGTGATACCGGTGACCAGCGGCACACAGACACTCAAGGATGCCACCAGCGAAGCTATTCGCGACTGGGTCACCAACGTCCGTGACACACATTACATCATCGGGTCTGTTGTCGGCCCACATCCTTATCCGATGATGGTGCGCGATTTTCAATCCGTTATCGGCAGGGAAATCAGGGAGCAGATCACTCAGAAGGAAGGGAGGCTGCCCGACTACCTGATAGCCTGCGTAGGCGGCGGGTCTAACGCTATGGGAACTTTCTACCCGTTCGTGCACGATGAGTCGGTGCGTATGATCGGCGTCGAGGCCGCAGGTGAGGGCACCGACACCGGCCGCCACTGTGCCACATTGAGCCTGGGCAGCCCGGGAGTCCTGCACGGGTCGATGAGCTATCTCCTGCAGGACGATGACGGGCAGGTGCAGCTCACTCACTCGATCTCCGCAGGATTGGACTACCCAGGCGTCGGGCCGGAGCACAGCTATCTCAAGGACACAGGCCGGGCGACGTACGTGAACATCACCGACTCCGAGGCCCTTGACGCTTTTTGTTTTCTTTCGGAGACTGAAGGAATAATCCCCGCGCTGGAGCCGGCTCACGCAATTGCGTACGCCCGTAAGTTCGTTCCAACTTTGGAGAAGAACAACGTTGTAGTGATATGCCTTTCGGGCAGAGGCGACAAAGACGTCCACACGGCCGCCGACAAGCTTGGCCGCAGCTTCGAGGTCCGCGAACGTCGGGGCACGGAAAATGGCCGGGAGGTGGCGCTTTGAACCGTATACAGAAATGCTTCGACGGGCTGCGGGCGTCGCAGGGCAAAGCCCTGGTGTGCTTTCTGACCTGCGGGGACCCGGATCTGGATACGACGGTCGATCTGGTAAAATCCGTAGCTGATGCGGGCGCGGATATAGTTGAGCTGGGGGTGCCGTTTTCGGACCCACTGGCGGACGGACCGAGCATACAGGCCTCGAGCTTCCGAGCACTGCGGGCGGGAGCATCAGTGCCGAAAGTTCTCGACTGCGTGGCGGCGATCAGGCAAGCGTCCGACGTGCCGCTGGTGCTGATGACTTACTACAATCCGGTGCAGAAGTACGGCGTGGACAGGTTCGCGACGGACGCCGCGCGCGCCGGGGCAGACGGCGTGATTATGACCGATCTGCCCCCTGAAGAAGGGGCGGATTGGAAGCGCGCCGCTGACGCGGCAACTCTGGCGACCATAATGCTCGTCGCTCCCACGAGCACGAAGGAGAGAATCGAGCGAGCGGCGAATATGGCAAGCGGGTTCATCTACTGCGTCTCCAGAACGGGCGTCACGGGCGCGCGCAACGAGATCCCCGCCGATCTGAGGGACCTTGTCGTACAAATCAGAGCAGCGACCGATCTACCGGTGGTGGTCGGGTTCGGAATATCGCGGGCTGAGCACGTGCGACAGGTTTGGGAGTTTGCCGACGGCGCCGTAGTCGGCAGCGCACTCGTGGACATCGTCGCGGAGCACGGCGGGTCCGGTGATGTTGTGCGGCGCGCTGCGATGTTCGTGGAGTCGCTCAGGAGATAGAGCCCCGCGGCGCGGTCCGGGAAAGGGAATGAGCGCAGTTTCCCGGGAAAGCTCGCCGCGGCAGATGGTGCACGGGCCTTTGCTCAGGCAAGGGTTCAGACGGCGCCAAATGATCCGGGTATGAGTGACGGATTTCTATGACCAGCGCACGGCAACACGAGTTTTCGCTGTCACTGAGAGGGTGACGTGATATGTTCTCTAAAGAGCAGTTTGCAAAACTGATGGATTCGACCTTACTCAAGCCGACCGCCACGCGCCAGGACATCCTCAGGCTGTGCGAAGAGGCGATCCAGTATCACTTTGCAACAGTTGTGGTGTTTCCGTTCTGGCTGCCGGTTGCGCGGCGTGCTCTGGAGGGTTCGGATGTCAAACCGGCAACCGTGATCGGATTTCCTTTCGGCGCAAGCGGACGTGCGGTCAAGCTTTACGAGGCACGCACCGCCGTCAGCCAGGGCGCGAAAGAGCTTGACGTGGTGATCAACATTTCCGCTCTTAAGTCGGGCGAACGCGGAATCGTCGAGACCGAGGTGCGCGAAATCGTAGACGCTGCACGCATCACCGGGATGACCCAGGATGCCAAACGGACCGTCATCAAGTTCATTATCGAATGCTACTACCTGACCGATGAAGAAAAGAGGATCGCCTGCGAGATAATTCGCGACGCCGGCGGCGACTTCGTGAAGACATCGACGGGCACCGCTCCGGGCGGGGCGACAGTCGAGGATATCAGGCTGATCAGGAATGTCGTCGGCCCGGATGTAGGCGTCAAAGCTGCGGGCGGCATCCGCACTACCGAGCAGGCTATGGAGATGCTCGACGCCGGCGCCAGTCGGATCGGCACCTCGAACGCAGCGGCGGTTGTCGAGGGTTATGTTCCCGAGGACTATCTGGAAAGCGCCGGGCGGAGAAGGTAGGTCTCGAGGTCGTTGCGATGGAGCGCAAGACATAGTGTTTTCGGCGACTTGATGTTCTTCAACTAAGCGGGAGAATCGCCGAGCACGAGCCGATCGCGGCAGCCTGCAGGTCACGAGTGAGAGTATGCAATTGGCGGGGGATCTCGTCTGACGTGATTGGTCGGTTTGAATGCGAACCTGCACCGTAAACGGGATTGTGCTGCGCCGGACCGATCTCGGCGAAAAGGACCGTATCCTCACGGTTTTCACCAGGGAACTCGGCAAACTCTCCGCAGTCGCCAAAGGCTCGCGAAGGCCCGGCAGCAAGCTCTCCGGCGCAAGTGAGTCGTTCGCCTGCAGCAAGATGATGCTGGCCTCGGGCCGGAACATGGACGTCCTCACGCAGGCTGAGGTCAAGGAGTCTTTCCCCAACATTAGAGCCGACATGCGCGCGGTCGCACACGCGGTGTACTTTCTGGAGCTTGTGGACAGGTTTCTTGAGGATAGACAACCGAACGTTGACATCTTCGACGCACTACTGAGCTCCCTGTATGTCCTCGAAAGCGGCACTGACGCCGAGCTCACCGCGCGTTACTTTGAGCTGCAGCTTCTCTCCATCCTGGGCTACGAGCCGCAGTTCGACGCGTGTGTGCGCTGCGCGCGGAAGATCGAGCGAGGCAGGGTAGCATTCAGCCCGTCCCTCGGCGGGATGACGTGCGGAAATTGCAACACCCCACCGAACGATGCTATCTGGGTCCCAGCCGCGGCGGCCTCGTATGCAAGGGCGCTCAGGCGCGTTCAGCCTAACCGGATCAAAGACCTGACATTCCCCGCCGGCGCGCGCCGCGACCTCGAACGAATGCTCAAGTGGCACATTCGCTACAGACTCGAGCGCGATCTCAAGACCACCGAGTTCATCCGCGCGATTCAGGAACCGAGCAGATCGAAGGGCGGCGAGGCCACCTAACGGCAGCACCCTCCAACACGGCTCACAATCCGA
>JBMFPI010000114.1:0-9909 GCA_049969195.1 Armatimonadota bacterium | reverse complement strand
TATTCATCCGCAACTTAGAAAGAGGGATGCGCCTTACCTACCTCAAAACCTTTTTACACAGAGGATGGTACGCTACCCGCTCGGAGCAAGCATTGACGCGGAAGGCTCAGGATGGTATACTTTTTTGGTGGGCAGACTGCTCATGCGCTTGTAGCTCAGGGGATAGAGCGAATGGTTGCGGACCATTAGGTCGGGGGTTCGATTCCCTCCAAGCGCACCAGATGCGCCCTCGTAGCTCACCGGATAGAGCGCCTCCGTCCTAAGGAGGGCGTAGGGGGTTCGATTCCCTCCGAGGGCGCCAGAGGAAAATCGGAAGTCGTCTCCCGACTTCCGATTTTCCTTCCACAGGATCCCTGTGGGTCGAAGTCGGAAACATACCTCCACAGACGGTCATGCGGAGAGGTGCGGGAGTGGTTTATCCGGGCGGTCTCGAAAACCGTTGTGCCTTCGGGCACCGTGGGTTCGAATCCCACCCTCTCCGCCATAAGGCTGACACCACGCTTTCTTGCAAACCCAAGGGGCCTTGCCGGGGTCGTGCCGATGGCTGCGCGGGCTTAGAAGCTTCCTCCTGCGCGTAGTGGGTTTGTGTTAGCGCGAGGAAATGAACAGGGGCGCGGGGGTAGACTTTCCAGGGTCGATCAGCCGGTCACCCTGATGCCCTCTTCGAGCACGGCTATGTAGTTTTCCACAGGCATGTAATCGGTCAGCGAATTCCCCGTTCCCAGCGCCCAAAAGCCGTCCGCGAAACACTCCTCAATGTGTTTGCGAGTATACGCCCGCAACTCATCGAGCGAGCTTCGGCAGATGACGTCGACGTCTAGCCCACCGAGCGGGGTTATTCGGTTGCCGTACCGCCGCTTGAACTCACCGACGGGCATGATCACGTCCTCAAACGAGTGCTTGGCGTCGATCCGGCAGTCCTCGATGAGGTCCTCGTATACCTCGCTGAGGTTGCCGCAGGAGTGCAAGATGAACGGCTTGCCGTGCTCGTGCGCGGCGGCTGCCATCTGTTTGTAGGTCGGGAACACGTATCTGCGCAGGTGCTCGGGGCTGAGAAAAGTCGAGGTCTTGAACCCGAGGTCGTCCCCCTGGCGCAGTGCACCTATCGCGTCCATCGTTGCAAGCTGCCTGTCTGCTGAAATGATCAGCCGGCCAATCCGGTCAAACATCAGGTCCACCAGCTCCGGCCTGTCCACGAGCGCGTACGAAAGCCCCATTACGCCCATCATCTGGGAAACCCACTCGTAGGGCCCCATACACACTCCTCCGACGATTTTCGCCCCGTCAGGAAGCAGCGAAGCAACCGTCTCGAAGTGACTGAACTCGATGGGGTGCGACTCGCCGGGCCAGGGATAGGTTTCGTAGTCGTGCATATCGTGTATCACGGCCCTGGCCTCGCTGCCTTCGGAAAGCCCGCCTTCAGAACGACTGAGCGGACAATTGAGCGGTATCTCCATCGGAATGCAGTCGAAGCCCATCCCCAGCCAGAAATCGACGTAGATCGGCCAATAGCCCGGGTCGTCCGGACGCATCCGGTCGAATTTGGTCCCCGTGCGGCGCGCGATGAAGCTGGCGGTTGCCAAGTGCTCGTAAAACGGCAGGTGGTCCGGTTTGCCCGTGCGAAAGAGCACTTTAAGAAACTGATCGAAGTCCGGCTGTCTTCTCAGGTCCACCAGGCCCGCCTCCCGCAAATCGCAGCCGCGGCCAGGACCTTGACAGCGTCGATTGCCACGAACGGCGCGACACCAAGGGCCCAGCTTGCGAGCCCTGACACGTTACCTAGCCATAGGCCAAGCCAGGCCCGCCCGAAGACGTAGATGACCAATACGCCAGTGAAACCGGCCAGGCACAGCCCGGCGAAGGAGCCGCGCCGCGTCCTGTCTGCCATCGCTCCGACTACGTACGCGGCGAACACAAACCCGACCAGATATCCACCCGTCGGCCCCGCCAATGCACCGATGCCGCCTCTGAATCCCGCGAAAACAGGCGCGCCGAGGGCCCCTGCCGCCAAATACTGGATCTGCGAAATCGCGCCGAGCTTGCCGCCCAGCATCATTCCGCAAAGGATCACAGCAAACACCTGAAGCGTAACGGGAACCGGGTTACCCGGGAGGTGAAACCCGATCTGGGCACAAACCGCCGTCAGCGCCGCGCCCGCAAGTGCCGCCGCTGCGGCCCGCCGGCCGGTCAGATGACTGTTGCTCTGAACTAACACAACTCGCATTTCTGTCCTCATGATTGTTGTCGCTGTGAGCGATGCTGGTAGTTTCAGGCTATTGCGATAGGCGCCTTTTCGGCGATCCTACCGCTTAATTCAGGGGCGCCGAACCGCCGAGAACGCTCGGTTTGCGTTCTGGCGCTGCGGCGCCGCCCGACTTATTCCGCGGGCGGTCGCTCCGGACACCGATAACGGTTCCCTTGTTTCCCGACACGCAGGTCGTCGGAGCCCTCCCGCAGCGCGTTGATCCGACTAGAAGCCGGTGAAGACCTCCCAGAGCAGCAGGTCATTCTTCGGCGCCGTCGTCCCCGCCGGATTGCTTGTCATATTCTTTTCGTAGTTGATCTCCAGCCACACGCCCTTCCGGATGGGATGAACATACCCGAGCGTCAACTGCTGGACATTCCAGGTCAGCGGATTGCTGGTAGGGGCCTTGTCGTTGTCAAGGGCAGCCCACTTGATCACGAAACTGGGCTTCCCGGCAGGCTTCCACCCAACCGACAACTGGTAGCCCGTGATCCCGAGCAGACTGAACTTGCCGGTCGCCCACTCTCCCTGCAGGAAGAATGGCCCGGAGGTCCAGACCGCGTCCACGGCGAACTTGTTGTGGTCCGTATTGGTGTTGGTCTGTCCCGCAGGCACAAAGGGCGCCACCGGCCCGAGCTGGTTCGGATTGAGCGCTCCGACGCAGCCGGAAACGTGGAACTGGAACGTCGGCCCGGTGAAGCCGATCTTGCCGCTGAAAGCCATTCGGCCCGGGTTGTTGGCCGAGTTGTCCCTGTCGCAGATGTGGGCCTGGGTGTCGACGCCCGCTATGGCGCCTGCGCAATCACCGATGTTGCGGGTCCCGAGGTTCTGGTCAAGGAAGAACGACACGCCGCCGTCCACCGACCCGCTCTTGGCGTACCACTGGAACCCCTGAATCCGGTCTTGCGTGAACGTCTCGGAGAAAATGCCGTACTGAGAAGTTCTTCGGTTGGGATAGCTGGGGGTTATGCCGAAGTTGAGCTGTCTGCCCTTGCCGATCCTGATTCGACCCGGGCCCAGCGGAAGATCGACATAGCAGCTCTCCATGTAGGTCCGCGACTGCTCGACCGTAAACTGGTTCGGTGCAGAACCCAGAACCCTGTCCGTCAGCCACGGATGGAAGTAGTACTCCACATACGCATTGGCGTCCTCGCCCAGCTTTGCCTGGGCCGACAGGGACAACCTCTCGGTGACGAACCGGGTGCTCATGCTCGGGTTAGTGTACATGCGGTTCAGCATGTATCCGTGAATCTCGACGGGCGGTCCCTGACACAGGCCGCTGCCTGCCATCAGACACATGGTTGCAATGACGACAATTGTCGTCGCTGTGTACCTTACCAATGCTCTTCCTCCTCCACAGTGGTACAGCTAACGTTTGTTGCCGGTCACGAACCGGCCGCTGCAAACCGAATCAACCTCAGTCTCCCTCACCTCCTGCATCATCACCGCTCCCGCAGATCAACGACCCTGCTCGAACGGTCTACGGTCTCCAGGGTTTTCGCCTCGACGAGCCTCACCCTGGGCGTCAGGCCGATTACTGCGTGCACGCGGCGTTTGATTGTCTCCTCCAGTTCGACCAATTTCTGCATCTGGTCGCTTATCATCTGTCCTGAAAGCTCAACCTTAAGTGTCAGGTAGTCGAGCCCCTGCTCACGCTCCAGGACTATTTGGTACCTGGGTTCGACATGCTCTATGTCGTAGAGCAAAGACTCGATCTCGGACGGGTAGACGTTGACCCCACGGACGATAAACATGTCATCGGTCCGCTTTCGGACCGGGGACATGCGGGCCGTGGTCCGGCCACACTTGCACGGCTCGCGTGTTATCGAGCTCACATCCCGGGTGCGATATCGGACCATCGGCAGGCCCTCTTTTGTCAGCGTGGTGATAACGAGCTCGCCTGATTCGCCCTCGGGCAGCACCTCGAGCGTCTCGGGGTCCACGGCCTCTACCAGGAAATGGTCTTCGTTTATGTGCAGGCCGTTCTTGAGCTCGCACTCACCTGCGATGCCCGGCCCCATCACCGCACTCACCCCGTAGTTGTCGGTAGCCGTGATGCCGAGGCGTTTCTCGATCTCCGATCGCATCCAGTCACTCATCGGCTCAGCGCCGAAGAGGCCGACTCTCAAGAATAACCCGGCAGGCGAAACCCCCATCCGCTTCATCACCTCGGCCAGGTACAGCGCATAGCTCGGCGTGCTGACCAGAGCTGTGCTGCGAAAATCCTGCATGATCTGGACCTGGCGCTCGGTGTTCCCGAGCGAGACCGGTATCACGGACGCGCCGAGCCTCTCCGCGCCATAGTGCATTCCAAAGCCGCCCGTAAACAGGCCATAATCGAAGGCAATTTGGACGACATCATCCCTGGTAACCCCTGCGGCGCTCATGATCCGCGCCACCTGCTCGGCCCAGTGCTTGAGATCGTTTCTCGTATACCCGACGACTATCGGCCTAGCGGTTGCGCCGGTTGAGGAGTGAATGCGCACGATCTCTCGCAGCGGAACGGCGAACATCTCGTAAGGATATCCGTCGCGCAGATCGTCCCGGGTCGTGAACGGCAGCTTCACTATGTCCTCCAGGGACTGCACATCCTCCGGGACGACGTTCAGAGACGAAAACTTGCGATGGTAGAACGGCACGTCGCGGTAGGCGCGGTTGACCGTCGCCTGCAGCCTTTCGAGCTGAAGTTGATCCATCTCCGCGCGGTCCATTCTCTCGATTTTCCGGTTCCAGATTGGCATTTGTTGGACCGACCCCGTTTCGTTTAGCCCACTGTGACGCCAGATGTCTCGCGCCTGCATTACGCGCCACAGGCTTCATACATCCGACAGTCCGCGAATGTACCCTCCAAGCGAATCTCAAACAGCCGGCTTGTGCGGCGGTTCTATTGAACCGACTTGCAACCCCGGCCAGGCCCTGTCCGGCTGATCCATGAGGTTGCTGCGACAGAGCGCAAAACCCGACGTTTTCGGCGATTCGGTACACCTCAACACCAAGCCGCAGGATCGCCGGAAACGCGCATGTCGCAACAGCCTAGTGATCCATGATCTGGCGATATCCTTTGCCCAGGTACGCTCTTTGAATCTCAGGATTCCTCGAAAGCTCTGACGCCGTCCCCTCCATCACGACGCGCCCGGTTTCCATAACGTAGGCCCGCTTCGCTATGCCCAGCGCCGCTTTGGCGTTCTGCTCCACGATCAACACGGTGGTTCCGTCCTTGCGAAGGTCTGAGATCACTTTGAAGATCTCCTTTACCACCATCGGCGCCAACCCCATCGAGGGCTCGTCCAGAAGCAGCATCCTGGGCCTGCTCATCAGCGCGCGTCCGATCGCGAGCATCTGCTGTTCGCCGCCTGAGAGAGTCCCTGCAAGCTGGCTCCTGCGCTCCCTTAGAATCGGGAACACGCTGTAAACCCTCTCGAGATCGTCGGCCAATTGGCTTTTCTTGGCGGCCCTGCTTCTACGATAGGCACCGAGCACCAAGTTCTCGTAGACGGTCATGCCCGCGAAGAGCTGCCGACCTTCCGGGACCTGCGTCAGGCCCATCTCGACCAACTTTTCCGTCGGATAGCAGGTCACATCGTGCCCATCGAATATCACTTTTCCCGACCTCGCCGGCACCACTCCCGATATCGTGTTGAGAACTGTAGTCTTCCCGGCCCCGTTAGGGCCGACAATTGCGACTATTTCACCCGGGTCGACGTGAAGTGATATGCCCCTGAGGGCGAGAATTCGGCCGTAGTAAGTAATCACGCTCTGAAGCTTCAGCACTACTTGGCCTCCGCTCCCAGATATGCAGCGATCACTTTTGGATCGTTCTGAACCTCCTCCGGGCTGCCTTCGGCGATCTTGCGCCCCTGATCAAGTACGGTTACCTCGTCCGATATCTCCATCACGAACTGCATATCATGATCGACAAGCAGGACCGTGACCCCCTCAGATACGACGCGTCTTAGAAGCGCAGTCAGCTCGTCCATCTCACGAGTTGAAAGTCCCGACGCAGGTTCGTCCAGCAGCAACACCCTAGGGCGGCTCGCAAGGGCTCTGGCGATCTCCAGGAGACGCTGCTTGCCGAAAGGCAGGCTCGCAGCCGGCATGTCCGCGCAGTCCGAAAGACCGACCAGTTCGAGCTGTCTCATCGCCTCTCGTGCGATCAGGTGTTCCTCCCGCCAGTGGCCGATCCAACGCAGCGCCCCGGCAAGCAGGCCCTGCCTGGTCCACACATGACAGCCTACCATGACGTTCTCCAGGACAGTCATGTTCTCAAAAAGCTGCACGTTCTGAAAGGTGCGCGCGAGGCCAAGCGCAGCCACCTCATGGGCAGGCCGACCCGTTATCGACTGGCCCTGCACGAGTATATCGCCGCTGGTTACTCGATAGACGCCGGTTATCAGATTCAGCAGTGTGCTCTTTCCTGCGCCATTCGGGCCGATTAGGGCTTTCGTCTGCCCGCGCACCACGCGCATGTCCACGCCGTTGACCGCCACCAGACCGCCGAATCTGCGAGTCACGCCTCTTGTCTCAATGAGAACTTCCAAGATCAGCCCTCTCGCCTCGACCGGGTCATCGCACGCCAGCCGTAGGAGCAGGCGTCGCCGAGCCCTCTCACCAGCCCCTGCGGCAGCACGATCATCACCACCATCAGCACCGCTCCGAAGACGATCGGATCGAGCCCGGTAAGAGTCAGTCCAAGAAACTGATGGTGGGCCTTGTCCAGCTCAAGCATCCAGTTCTTGAGCATCTGAATTGCTGCCGCGCCCAGCATCGACCCCCAGACACTCGCCATACCGCCGAGGACAACCATCACCAGAAGCTGAACCGACACCATAAAGTTGAACTCGTTCGGGTTGATATAGCCTATGCCGGCGTTATGCGCGTGAAGGCTGCCAGCCATCGACGCGAGGGCGGCGCTCAGCACAAACACCTGAACCTTGTAGCGCTCCGTGTCAACACCCAGCGACGCAGCCGCCGCCTCGCTTCCGTGCACCGCTCGAAACGCCCTGCCAACCCGCGAGCGCACTATGTTCACGGCAAGCACCATCGCCAGAAACACAAACCCCCACACGAGATAGTAGTATTGTGCTCGCATCGTGGCCTCGCCCCTGGCGGCGGCTTCATATACTCGCCTGGCCAGGCCCGGAATCGAGTCAAAGAACTGTATGGTTGGGATGTTGAAGATTCCGTCGCTCGATCCGCCCGTCACGGCGGTCCATTGTCTGAACACAATCTCCACGATAACGCCAAACGCCAGTGTCGCCATCGCCAGGTAGTGCCCTTTTAGCCGCAGGACCTGGTTGCCGATAAGGTAGGCGATGAGCGAGGTCAAGAAGATGCCGACGATCATACCGGTCCACGGGGAAGTTCCCCCGCGCGCCAGCGTGCCGTCCAGAAACCACCTCGAAAGCGAGGTCACGGCGGACGCCGTAAGCCCAGCCAGTCCGGCTTTCCACCAGCTTATCCCCCCTGCCCTACCGCAACCGGCCATCACCAATCCGAACACGGCGGCGGGCGCGATCGGAGTTGCGGGCAGCACTCGACCAAGCGCGGAAAGGAGCAGCAGGATCGCGACGCCTGCGGCGAGCCGCCACCCGGTCACTCTCGTAAGCGATATCAGCACCGCCGTCCCGGCCATCACGCCGACGCCAACCGACATTCCCGGTATGACCTCGCCCGGCACCGGCTTGACAACCAATATAGCGGACGTGTAAGCCCCCATCCCGAAGAACGCGGCGTGACCGAGCGATACCTGCCCAGCATATCCCATCAAGAGATTCAGGCCGACGGCCAGCAGGGCGTAGATTCCGATGTAGATGAATGTGGTAAGATGCGACTCATTGGCGTATCGAGGCACCAGCAGATACACGACCAAAAAGGCGACAAAAGGCAGCACATTCCACAGACCGGCCAGCGAACTGCGTGCCCACAAACTCGATCTAGAGCGCACAGTGCTGATTTCCACCGACGCTTCCACGGCCTACGCCTCCGCCTTCCGTCGCACCAGCCCCTCGGGCCGCACGAACAGGATCGCGATGAGGATTACGAACGCTACCGCGTCCTTGTAATCGCTCCACAACAGCCCGCCGGTAAGCGATTCTACGACGCCCAGGATCACCCCGGCGGCAACTCCGCCCCCGAAGTTTCCCAGCCCGCCCAGCACGGCGGCGCAAAACCCGCTCAGCCCAAGTGCGGTGCCCATGTTGCACTTGGCGTAGAAAACCGGCGACACGACCACTCCGGCAGCCGCCCCCAGCCCCGCTGCCATCACGAATGAAGCCACTATCATCCGTCGAATGCTGATACCGACGATTTTCGCGCCTGTTTGGTTCATCGCGCACGCACGCATTGCCTGTCCGATCATGGAATACTTGAAGAACAGGTGCATCCCCAGGACAAGCAGGCCGGTCACCCCGACAACCCAGATCTCCTGCGCCCTGACCACAGCTCCAAACAGACGGAACTCCCTGTCCTCCACCAATCCATCGGATACCACTCCCGTAAACGGCGGTGCGGGGATCGCGCTTTCACCCCAGAAAAGCTGCGCAAGGCCGCGGAACATGATTGAGGCCCCGATAGTGATGATTATCAGGGTGATAACCGAAGCCCGCTTTATCGGTATCAGAACAAGCAGGGCAACGAATCCGCCGACCAGGCACCCGGCCGCTACCGCCGTCGGCAAGGCAACTAGGAGGCTCGTCTTCGCAAGCAGCACAGCGGCCACCATAGCACCGACCATTACGAACTCGCCCTGCGCGAAGTTGATGACCTGAGTGCTGCTGTAGATAATACTGAAGCCTATCGCCACAACAGCGTAGATGCAGCCTTTCGTAACCCCGGAAACTACAAGTTGCGGGACCTGCGCTAAAAGCTCCACTTACACTCCATACTGCCCGTCTGTGAGGTGTCTGCAATAGAACGCAAACCCAGCATTTTCGGCGATTCGACGCCACTCAACTAAGCGGGGGAATCGTCGAAAATGCGCTTATCACAACAGCTTTGTTTGCTGATTCATTGTCATCGAGCCAGGGTCCACTTGCCGCCGCGAATCTCCACCAGGGCAAACGCGTCCTTTGTAAGGCCCATATGGTCCTTCGGAGAAAAATTGAAAATGCCGCCGATTCCCACGAAGCCTCTGGTTTCCTCTATCGCGCGCCTGATCTTCGCCCGGTCCGTGCCGACTTTCTTTATCGCCGATACGACAAGCTGAAAAGCATCCCAGGCGTGTCCGCCGAAATGCCCGGCCGGCTTGCCGTAGGCCTTGCGAAAGTCCCGATCGTACTGCATCAGAACCCGCTTCTGCGGATCGTTAGCCGGCACGACGTCTGCAACTATGATCTTGCCTGACGGAAAAACCACACCCTCGGCAGCCCGGCCTGCCAGCTTGATGAACTCCATGTTCGATATGCCGTGGCTCATGAACACCGGTTGTTTCATTCCAATCGTCCGCATGTTCTTCACCACGATAGCGGGGCCGGGGTTGGTCCCCCAGCAAATCACCGCCTGGGGCTTCGCCGCTCGAATCTTGGTGAGCTGGCTGGTCATATCAGTGTCGCCCGAACCAAATGACTCCAGCGCGACGGTCCGAATGCCCGCCTTCTTCGAAAGAGCCAACCACTGCTCGCGACCGCTGGCGCCGAAGGCATTAGAGTCGTTTATGAATGCAACCG